>NZ_JBJDQT010000001.1:0-216565 GCF_044903565.1 Streptomyces sp. NPDC004065
TTCTTCCTGCCCTGAGGCTTCGTCCGGTCCTTACGGATCTCGAAGTCCATCGCATCCCCTGAACTGGGGTGTTGCAACGACTCCTAGAACCCAAGAACTTTCCGTACCGCCCCTTTCGCATGCCCCGCGCGGGCCACGGACGGCGTCCGCCGCACCGGTCCGCCGCCCGCCGTGGCTACTTCACCGCGAGGAGCAGGGTGTCCGAGGGCGAGCACCAGACCGGGCGCGCCTCCGCGAAGCCCTTCTCGCGCAGTACGCGGGCGTGCCACGCCGGGGAGGGCATGTCGCCGTCGGCGTGGTCCCCGTAGATCTCGTAGCGGCGGGCGGTGGGAGCGGCGAGGACCGGGTCCTCGGCGGCCAGCCGCCACCACTCGGCCCAGTCCAGGACGCCGGCCTCCTTGGCCCGGTCCATGCGCGCGTGCCGCTGCGCGCGTTCCGCCGCGTTGATCCGGGGAGTGGTCTCGTCGATCATGTGGTCCGCGTTCATGAAGACACCGCCGTCGCGGACGACGTCCGCGATCTGACCGTAGAGGGCCGCGAGGGGTTCGTTGTGCAGCCAGTGCAGGGCCGTGGCGGTCAGGACGGCGTCGTAGGAGCCGTACGGCAGCTTCGCCGGCCAGCCGGGGTCCCTCAGGTCGGCCGTCACGAAGGTGACCCGCTCGTCGCCCTCGAAGGTGCCGCGCGCGATGGCGAGCAGCGCCGGGTCGAGGTCGACGCCGGTGCTGGTGGCCCCGGGGAAGCGGGCCAGCAGCCGGGCGGTGATGGAGCCGGTGCCGCAGGCCAGGTCGAGGACGCGCGGCGCGGTGCCGACGAGGGCCTCCACCATGTCCAGCATGATGCGGAAGCGGTCCTCGCGGTCCGGCATGTACCACTCCTGCTGGCGGTCCCAGCTCTTCTGCCAGGCCTGCCAGTCGGCGCCCGCCGCACCGATGTCCGTCGTCGTATCCGTCATCGCCACCCTCCATGACACCACTTGCGTAATACCCTGGAACCACGACCGGCTATTACCCGACCGCTCACACGACCATAGAGCGCCCCCGTAAGGACTACAAGTGGAACTGGCCTATTACTCGGACTACGCCGTACGTCTCGTCAACAGCGAGGAGCCGGCCCGGGGCAAGGACACGCTGACCTCGGTCGAGGCCGTCCGGGACCTGTTCGGCGCGAACTCGTCGGCGGCCCGCCGGGCCACCGACGCCGATGTCACGCGCTTCCGCTCGGTCCGGGCCCGGCTGCGCTCGGTCTTCGAGGCGGCCGACACCGGGGACGAGACCCTCGCGGTCGACCTGCTGAACTCGCTGCTGCTGGAGTTCCCGGTGAGCCCGCAGATCTCCGGGCACGACCACCGCGACGAGGACGGCCGCCCGCTGTGGCACATGCACCTGGCCGACCATCCCTCGAACGCCACCGCCGGGTACGCGGCGATCGCCGCGATGGGCCTGGCCTTCCATCTGACCGAGTACGGCGTCGACCGCCTCGGCCTGTGCCAAGCGGCGCCGTGCCGCAACGCCTACCTGGACACCTCGACCAACCGCTCGCGCCGCTACTGCTCCGACCGCTGCGCCACCCGCGCCAACGTGGCCGCCTACCGGGCCCGCAAGCGCCTGGAGGCCGACCGGTCGGTGAGGACGGGCCTGGCGGCCGACAGCGCCCAGCGCACCAACTCCAGCGGCGACCGGCGGGCGGACGTGCGCGGCCGGTAGCGGAACCACACCTTGCCCAGGACCAACTCCTCCGGCACGGTGCCGTAGTCGGTGCTGTCTCCCCCGGCGTACGCGTTGTCCCCGAGCACCCACCAGCCGCCCTCGCGCCGCTCCGCCGCGCGCTTGACGACCAGCAGGTCCTGCTGGAAGGGATGCCGCAGGACCACCACGTCACCCGGCCGGACGCGGGCGCCGTACTGCACCAGGAGCCGGTCCCCGTGGTGCAGCGTGGGCACCATCGACGGCCCGTGGACCTCCGCCAGCCCGAAGGGCAGCACCGCCCCCCTGCGCTCGCTCTCCTGCGACAGCTCCGGCATTCCCGGCACCTCCCCGGTCCGTTCCTCCACAGTCCCAGTCTGACCCCGGACTTTTGCCCTAAGCCCTAGGGGGCACTCGCGAAAACACGCCTTGCAGGGAGTAATGTCCCACCTGAGAAGACGATCACGAGGAAGGAATGCTCCATGCTTTCCCGCCTGTTTGCCCCGAGGGTCAAGGTCAGCGCACACTGCGACCTTCCCTGCGGTGTGTACGACCCGGCCCAGGCCCGCATCGAGGCGGAGTCGGTGAAGGCCATCCAGGAGAAGATGGCCGGCAACGACGACCCGCACTTCCAGGCGCGTGCCACCGTCATCAAGGAGCAGCGTGCCGAGCTGGCGAAGCACCACGTCTCCGTGCTGTGGAGCGACTACTTCAAGCCGCCGCACTTCGAGAAGTACCCGGAGCTGCACCAGCTGGTCAACGACACGCTGAAGGCCCTCTCCGCCGCCAAGGCGTCCACCGACCCGGCCACGGGCCAGAAGGCGCTGGACTACATCGCCCAGATCGACAAGATTTTCTGGGAGACCAAGAAGGCTTGATCTTGGATCATGCTCTCTGACCTGCGATTTCCTTGGTTGCAGTGTCTCGGAGTCCGCACCCGGTCCGCAGGCCGCCAAGAACGGCGTCCATGACGGTCCGGGTGCGGTCTTCTTCGCCCGGCCAGAGGTGCGCGTAGATCCGCAGTGTGATGACGGCGGACTCGTGGCCGAGGACCAGCTGGACCTGCTTGACGCTCGCTCCGCCGGCGATGAGGGCGGAGGCGTAGAAGTGGCGCAGGTCGTGGGTCACCATGTGCGGCAGCTCGACGGGCTTGCGGCCTTCGCGCTCGGCCGTCTCATTCTCGGCCGCCCGGAGCGCCCTGCGGGCGCAGTTCCCCTCCGTCTTCCAGCGGCGGTAGTTGAGGGGCTCGCCCTCCTCCATCGTGAACAGCCACTCCTTGGAGGGGCGTGCGGCGAGGTGCGTGAGGAGGGCGTCGGTGACGACCTCGCCGACCGGTACCGTACGCCGGGACTTCACGGTCTTCGGTGGGCCGATCTTTCCCGACTGGAGGCGCTGCCGCTCGACACGGATGGTGCCAACCTTGAAGTCGATGTCCGACACCTTGAGGCCGAGCAGCTCGCCTATTCGCAAGCCTGATCCGGCGAGCGTGACAATCGCCGCGCGTATGTACGGTGGCATCACTCGGGCCATGGCCTCGACCTGCGCGACCGTGGGCGGGGTGACCTCCTCGTCCGGCATGGGCGGAAGCGTGATCCGGCGGCACGGGCTGGAGGCGATGACCTTGTCCTCGACAGCCGCGGTCATGACGCGCACGAGGACGTCGTAGACGTTGCGCACGCTGCCGGGACCGAGCTGTTCGGACAGGCTCTTGAACAGCACCTGTACGTCATTGCGGCGTATCGCCGCCATGGCGCGGGAGCCCAGCGCCGGGACGAGGTGCAGCCGCAGCGCGTTGTCCGTGATGCGCTCGGCCGCCTCACCCGCGATGAGCGACTCCTCCCACTTCTCCGCGTATGTCGCGAACGAGAGCCGTCCGGCGCGCGGGTCGACGTACTGGCCCGTGACGATGCTGGTCGTGACCTCGTCGAGCCAGCGCTGGGCGTCGAGCTTGCGGTCGAAGTGGCGGGCGTGCTCCTTGCCGTCGAGGTCGCGGTAGCGGGCCCGCCATTTGCCGTTGGGGCGCTTCTGAATGTTGGCCAAGTGGCCTCTCCTTAGGTTCGGTTAGCGGTAGTAGCCGCCGTCCTCGATGTGCTCCGTGAGGGTGCGGGCGTCGCGCTCGTCGCCCGTGAGGCGACGGCACTGCTCGTGGATGGCCCGCGAGCTGTCCGGGTGGGCCTGGATGTGTTCCGCGATGGCGGTGACGGCCCAATGCAGGCGGTCCTGTGCCTCGCGCGTCTCGTAGAACGCCTCGACGGCCTCCTGCACGAGCCGCCGGCCGTTGACGTCGAGCCCCTCCAGGGGCGGGGACATCAACTCTTCAAGGGGAAGCTCGAAGACGCGGGCGAAGGCGAGGGCCTCGTCGAGGTTGATCCTGCGACGGGGGGTGCCGTTCTCGATGCGCCAGACAGCCGTCTGGTTCATCTTGACGCCAGCCCTGGTCACCCGCTCCGCCAGCTCGGTCGTGCTCCACCCTCTGACTTCGCGCTTCGTCGGCGACGCCGCGCTCGCCGTCGCCCTCGGCAAGGCGGGCATGGTCGGCAGCCCGGAGGACGATCCGGTCCGCCCGCTGATCGAGGCCATCGAGGCACACACGGTTGCGCTGAACCGTATCGGCAGCAACCTCAACCAGATCACCGCAGCCATCCACCGTGGAACAGTGCCCGAGCGTGCCGAGGCGGTGCTGGACCGCGTCGAGCAAGCAGCCCAGAACAGCTACCGGCTCATCGACCAGCTCGTGGCGGAGGGAGCCAGCCATGGTGCCTGACGTCTCCACCGGCTCCGACACACGCGGACTGATCGTCTACCTCTTCGGCCCCGGCCGCCGCGACGAGCACACCGACCCGCACATCGTCGCAGCCTGGGACATGGCCGGCGCCCCCGACCCCGGCCGCGACCAGGCAGCCACCTACACCCAGCTCGCCAAGCGCCTCGACCACCACGTCGACCTACGCACCCACGAGCTGGGCGGCTAGAAGCCACCCCAGCATGTCTGGCACTGCCCGGTCCGTACCGCGCCCGGCGACCGCTACCTCACCGACACCGAGTGGGCCGAAGTCGCCCGCCGCATCGTGGCGGCCACAGGCATCGCCCCCGAGGGCGACGAGAAAGCATGCCGGTGGATCGCGGTGCGCCACGCGGACGACCACATCCACATCATGGCCACCACCGTCCGCGCCGACGGGCGCCGCCCCCGCACCCACCGCGACGGCCAGCGCGCACAGCAGGAGTGCCGCAAGATTGAAGCCGAGTTCGGGCTGCGCCGTCTGAAGTCCGGCGACCTCACCGCGCCGCCCACGCCGACCGGAGCGGAGCGCGCCAAGGCCCAGCGCCAGGGCCAGCAGGTCACCGCACGGCAGTGGCTGCGCGAGCAGGCATACGCGGTTGCTGCCGCCGTACGCACCGTGGAGGACTACTTCACCGTGCTGCAGTCCTTGGGCATCCAGGTCAAGACCCGCATCGGCCCCGAGACCGGCGACGTGATCGGCTACAGCCCGGCCGCCCCTGGCGACACCGCCCACGGCGAACCGGTCTGGTACGGCGGCTCCAAACTCGCCCCCGACCTGTCCATCAACCGTCTCCGCGAACGCCTCCCAGCCCAGAATGTGGCCGCCCGCCCGCAGCATGTGGCGGACCCCGCCAAGGCATGGCGGCACACCGCCACCGCACTGCACACCGCCCGCACCGTTCTCGACTCCGGCGACGAGGCCGCCGCCCAGGGCCACCTGGCCGCCTTCGGCGACGCCCTGTACAACGTGGCTAGCGCCACCACAGGCCCGCCTCGAGCGGAACTGCAAGCGGCAGCACGGGCGTTCAACCGCGCCCGCCGCTCGTCGATTCGCGCCGACCACCAGGCCGCCACCACCCTACGCGAGGCCGCCAAGGAACTCGCCAACGCCTCCCATGTGCCGGGCGGCGTCGCCATCGCCCTGGTCTTCACCGCCCTCCACCTGGCGCGCGCCGCCGCCAAGTGGCACGAACAACGCGGCCACCAACAGCAGGCCGCAGCAGCCGAGGAAGCCTTCCGCAACCTGCAGGCGGGCTACCAGCAGGCCGCCACACCAGTCCTGGCAGACCTCGCCCGACGCGCTCCCCGCGCCACAACCATCCACCGCTACGAGGACGATCTCCGTGCGGCCATCCCCGACCACGCCGACCGCATCCTCACCGACCCATCCTGGACCGCCCTGACCACCACCCTCGCCCGCGCCGAAAGCGCCGGCCACAACCCCCGCCACCTCCTGACCGAAGTCGCCGCCCACCGAGAACTCGACACCGCCGAACACCCTGCGGAGGTCCTCAACTGGCGCATCACCGCGCAACCAAATAGGCGGGCTCAAGCGGCTCGGAGGCGCAGCGCCGTCAGCGGCGCGTCGTCCATGTCCCCCACGCCACACCCTCCGGCCGCACCGGTGGGCATGAGGCCAGAAGACCGCCGTCGGCACCGCTGACGCTGGTCAGATGCCCTCGCCACACACCGTGGCGAGGGCATCGACTCTTCGCCCCGGGTCGCGTCAAGCCGCTTCCGTTTCGCGCGGAGCGGCGGGCACAGCAGTCCGCGTAGCGAGCAACTGCCCGGCCCACGCTCGGGCCATGGCCAAGTGTTCAGCCTGGAGCCCTGCGTGCGGTTCCGGCTGCACAAGGAGGGTCAGGGCCCCACTCGCTGTGCGCTCCGCAGCCCATGCGTGGTCCAGGCGAGTGAAGTCGTCGTCGATCCAGACAGCCGGGGCTTCTCCCAGCCAGGCGTCGACGTGGTCGCGCTTCCAGAGGTAGCCGTTGGGGTGGCTAGTGGTGATCTGGGGACGCGGCAGGTCGACATGCGGCAGGGGCGGGAGGTCGAGTAGTGGGCCGATCAGCGTGGTGGCGTCCTGGCGCCAGCTCGTGCACCAGACGGGCGTGATCAGACCCGTACGGAACACGTCCATGAGCATGGGGCCGTGGGCAGGGTTGAGCCAGATGGTGACCGGGTCGTCGGCGCTGCGGCCGGTGGGGACGACGTCATGTCGGGCGTGGGCGTCCGGGGTCGAGCCGTCCGCGTTGGGGAACGGTATGAGGACGCCGTCGATGTCGAGGAGCAGGTAGGGCGGGCGCATCGATTCCTCCACGGGGAGCCGGGGGTCAGAGCTTGCGCGCGGTGATCAGCAGGGTGGTGGGCCAGCGGCCCTGTCGGGGGTCGTGGAACTCCTGGGCCGAGGCGAGCCACATGCCCGCGCGGTCGAGGTGCTTCTCCCAGCGGGCAGCGTCGAAATCCCAGCGCGCGACGGGCAGGCGGGTGCGGTCGGGCAGTGTGACGTAGTCGCGGCGGGGCCGGTCGTCGACGGAGGGCTTCCTGCCGCCGCGCTGGGGGTGAGGGACGGAGAAGGCGAGGGTGCGGCCGGGTTTGAGGCGGTGGGCGATGGCCGGGAGCAGGAGTTCGGGCGCGACGAGGCCGATGGCACCGAAGACGGAGTAGATCGCGTCGAACTGCTCGTCGGAGGCGTGCAGGTAGTGCAGGGCGTGGCCGGCGACGAAGGTGAGGTTGTTCGGCCGTCCGTAGTGGGAGCGGGCGCGGCGTACTTGCAGGCCGACCAGGTCGACGCCGGTGACGTTGGCCGTGTGCCGGGTGGCGAGGCAGGCGGCGTTGTGTCCTGGGCCACAGCCGAGTTCTACTACACGCTTGCGGCGCAGGTCGGGGCCGAGGATCTCGGCTCCGGGGCCGAAGCCTGGCCGTGTGGTCCACTCCATGCGGGTGGGCGCGACGAGGGGTTCGGCCGGACCGGTGGCCGTGCGTTGGAGGGCGTGGGCGTACCAGGGTGAGGCTTGGGCGAGCACCTACACCTCCAGAAGGCGAAGGGCGTCGGTGACGTGCCGGCGGACGACCTTGATGTAGGTGAGGTCGGTGGCGGGGTCGTTGATCCAGCGGATGGCCTGCTCCATGAACCACTCGACGGCCCAGATGCGGTGCCATCCCAGCGCCCACTTTTCGGCGGGCAGGCCGCCGCGCTCGGCGAGGGCATCAGGGGTGCCGCCCTCGGTGACGTAGGACTCCAGGAAGACGCGCAGGCGTACGGGGTCGGGGTCTTCGGTGGTGCCGTGCCAGCTGGCGAGGTCGAGCGGGCCCGGTCCGGTGAAGGCGCGAGCGAAGTCCAGCAGGCGCCAGCCGCGCTGGCCGATGTGGAGGCTGGTGGGGTGGAACTCGGAGTGCACCCAGCCGAACGGGGCCAGGGTGGTTCCCTGCGCGCGGGTGTCGGCGGCCTGGGCGATCTGGTCGAGGGCCTGCTCGACGTCGTCGGCGTCCTGCCAGCGGTCGGCCTTGCGAAGCTGGTCGAGATGGTCCAGGGCGCGGCTGGGCAGGGCCCGCAGCCCCTCCTCGTGCAGTACGGGCAGCGCACCGGCGGTGCGGGTGCGGTGAAGGACCACGGCCGCTGCAGCACCGTCGAGGTCGTCCGCTTCCCGGATGGGGGTGCCGAGGTCCTCCAGGAGCATGCCGAGCCAGCCCTCGACGTGAACCGAGGTGTAGACCTTCGGGGCGGGAATGCCAAGGGTGTCCACCAGCCGGAGGGCCTGGTCCTCGCTGTCGAAGGGCCTCTTGGCGTACTTGAAGATCCGGGTACTGCCGTCGGGAAAGGTCACGCGTTCGACGCCGGACATCGACCACACCCGTACCTCCTCGCGCTTGGGCGTGGGCTGGTCGACGAGGGTGCACAGGTTGGTGAGGAGGTCGGTGGTGAGGTTGTCGTTCACGGGGGCTCCGTTGCGTTTTGTGGCGTCCGGGGCGGGCGAGCGTGCCTGCCCGCCCCGGAGCCTTGCTGCCGGGTGTTACGCGGCGGGGGCCACGCGGTGTGCGTAGACCTGCTCGAGCCAGCCGGCCTTGAAGGCGGCCAGGTCGTCACGGAAGGTCGCCATCGACGCACCGTAGGGCGCGACGACGCCGCCGGACTGGTCCGGCACGGACTGGCAGCCGTGCACGAGGCGCCCGCCGAGCGCGGCGTGGGCCTTGATGGACTCGATCCGGCGGTGCTCGTTGAACCAGCCGCCGTGATAGACCTCGTCCAGCATCCCGCCCATGTCGTCGTCTAGGTCGAAGACAACGGAGGTGGCGGCGGGGAAGAACCAGCAGGGGCCGACGTTGGAGATGTGTCCGTCCAGCTCGACCTTGTTGAGCGCCATCAGCGTGGCGGCCTCGCGCAGCATGCGCAGGTGCTCGGCGGTGATCTGCGGCAGGCCGAGCCCGTCGAGGTGCTCGTCGCGGAACAGGTAGGCGTACACCTCGTACGCGGTGGACAGCACGCGGGCGGCGTCCGACGTGGACTCACCGTGGCTCTTGATGAAGTCCAGCGCGAGCTGTTCGACCGCGCCCTCGGTGGTCTCCTCCACGTCCAGGAGTTGGGACTTGACCAGTTCCCAGTCGGCGACGAGCCAGGTGTTCGACTCGAAGCGGAAGAAGTACATGGCCGGGTCGATCGTGATACGCCGGCCGTCGACCTGGATGCCCGGCAGGCGGCTCCAACGCTCGTCGAACGCCTGCGGCAGCTCGACCGTGATGGCCGTGGTGTCGATGGTGGTCACCGTGTCTCCGTCTCTGATCGGCCGGGTACGGGCACAGGAATGCCCGGACCCGGTGCGGGTGTACGGAACTTCGAGGGAGCCGCCCGGAGCCGTGGGGAGAGCCAGGATTGCAGTCGGGCAGTCCGGGCGGCTGCGATTAAGTGAACCCGCCATCACGCACAGTGGGTACGGTGAGGGCGAGGCCAAGCGGTATACGCGGTTTACAGACCCAGGACGGAGGAGGTCATGGCGGCACCCAACAGACCCAATATCCGCCTGCGCGAGGTCATCGCCGCGATCGACTGCACGTACGAAGCGCTGGCCAAGGACGTGCGCCGGATCGCCGCTGAGAACGGCGAGATCATCCACACCAACAAGTCGGCGATCTCCCACTGGGTCAACGGCACCAGGCAGCCCACTGGTCAGACCGGCCACTACCTCGCGGAGGCCCTCTCTCGCAGGGCCGGCCGCACCATCACCCTCACCGAGATCGGCCTGCGTGACCCGGAGGGGGCCTCCCTGACGACCCGGACCCCGTCTTCACGGCCACCGACCTGGGCCGCGCCGATGTTGAACGGCGTCGCTTCCTGGCTTTGGCCGCTTTCACCACCGCAGGCGTGGCCATGCCACTGGCCTACGACCATGAGGCCGCATCCCGCATGCTCCGCGCCCGCACCGGCAGGGCCCTGGTCGGGGCGGAGGACGTCGACGTGGTCCGCCAGATCACCGCCGCGTTCAGAGCGGCCGACGAACGCCTTGGCGGCGGCCACGGACTGACCACCGTCACCGCCTACCTCGCCGACACCGCCGCGCCCATGCTGCGCGCCCGCTTCCCCTCCGACGCATTACGGCGCGGTGCCTTCGGCGCCGTCGCCGAGCTGGCCTACCTCGCGGGCTGGAAACACCACGACCTCGGGCACGAAGGCGCCGCCCAGCGCTACTACCAGGTCGGCTACCAACTCGCCTGCGAAGCTGATCCGCACGGCCACGCCGCCTGGATGATGCGCGCCCTCGCCCACCAGGCCCTCAGCCTCAAGCAACCCCACCACTGCGTCGACCTCGTCGAAGGCGCCCTCAGTCGCGGACTCGGCCACGTCGACGGCCAGACCGAAGCGCTGCTCCACATCACCCACGCCCGCGCCTTTGCCGCCGCGGACGAGAAAGCCGCAGCGGCCCGCGCCCTGCTGGCAGCCGAGGACGCCCTGCTCCGCGAAGACGGCCCCCAGCCCAGCTTTTCCCTCGTGAGCGGACCAGCCGCCGGCACCGTCGCAAGCCACACGGCCCGCACGCTGACGGACCTCGCCGATCACGTCGGAACCGAGCAACAGCACCGGGACGCGCTCGTGCGCTGGGACCCCGTGAAGTACAAGCGCGTCCACGCCCTCACCTACGCCGACCTCGGCGACAGCCTCGCCGCCCAGGCCCGCGCCGATGAGGCCGTCGCCGCCTGGAGCGAGGCCCTCACGCTGATGGAGGGCATGACCTCCGACCGCACCCGCAAGGCGATCACCTCCATCCGATCAACCCTGGCGGTCTACCAACGGCGCAAAGTGCCCGGCGCCGCCGAACTCGCCCGTCGCGCCCGAGAGGCACTCGCCTAACATGCCCACAAATCCGGCCGAAGAAGGGACCCCCGTGGCTCAGCCGACAACCGATGACCAGCCCAAGGCGCTCAAGCCCGCCCTGGAATCCATGACCCTGCTGGTCGCCGCCGTCATCGTCCACGACAAGGCCACCAACCGCGTAGTCCTCCTCCAGCGCAGCGACCAGGCCAAATTCGCCAAGGGCCAGTGGGACCTCCCGGTCGGCAAGAGCGAGCCCGGCGAGCCGATCACCGCGACGGCCGTCCGCGAGCTGTACGAAGAGACCGGTCTGACCGTCAAGCCGGAAGCGCTTAAGGTCGCCCACATCATCCACGGCGCCTGGGGCGTGGAGGCCCCAAACGGCTTCCTCACGGTCGTATTCGTCGCCCACGAGTGGACAGGCGAGCCAGAGAACCGCGAACCGTGCAAGCACGCACAGGTCCGATGGGTCGGTGCCGACGCCATCCCCGAAGACTTCGTCGAGACCACCGCCAGCGCGCTCCACCGCTACCTCTGCGGCGGGCCCCAGGTCTCGCTTGACGGCTGGCGGTAGCGAGAGGCAGCTCCGTTTCGCAAAGGCCGTCGTCGCAAGGCATCGGTGGGCTCGTCCGCTTCTGCAGCAGTGTTCGCGCCAGTCGCGATTGTGCCCCTACGCCAAGTGCCCGGGGAGGCGGCCGTACGGGATGTCGGAGACTGCAGGCTCCTGCGGGCGCCCCGACGACGTGACACGGATCATGCAGCGAGATCAAGTCAACTCATCTTATTAACCGACACATTGGGAAAGGTGCCGCTGTAGGTTCCCCTGTGACCATTCTTGATCGTTCCTAGGGGGAACCTTGTCGCGTTCGCGCGCGAGATTCTTGGCTTCGGTGTGCGCCGGAGTCACCGCACTTACCGTTCTCGGCACCGCTCCGTCGGCGAGCGCCGCCGCACCCAAGGAAGCCTGCACCGGCCTCTACAACGCCCGCATCACCTTCTGGGCGATGACGTGCAGCCAGCCGGGCGAGCCGATGATCGGCGGCTTCGCCACGTGGCGGAACATACCGATCACCTTCGATCAAAGCGATACAGGTTCGGCTACCGTCCAGGCAGCCAACTATCTGCGCGTCAGCCCGAACACGTCGAGCGGGCCACTCGCCCCCAACATCGAGATCGGCCTGTACGCGGAGAAAACAGGAAAAACCACCTCCACCTACGGTCCCCGCTGGTCGGAGCTGACCACCAGCGGTGGCCGCACTCAGGCCATCAAGGCCGGGGTCAACCCCACCAAGCCGGACAAGCGCAACCACACCTACATGACCGTCCGCCAGGCCAGCGGCAATCAGTGGGATGTGCTCTACGACTTCAACAAGGTCGGCTCCACCACCAAACAGCTCAAGGTGATCGGGGGCAACACCAACCGCATCGACGTCGGCCTTGAGGTGACCGGACCTAAGTACGTGGACGTCCCCTCCATCGCGAACCGCATGCAATTTATGACGGGAAACAAGGTGTGGCAGCAGGTGGCGACGGCCAACGTAGGGTCTGTCAAACAAACGGTGTAACTCGGGTTGTTGGAGTTACTGGCGTGCTGCGGAGAGTCGGCCGTCGAAGGTGATGTCGAAGGCGTTCAAGGCTGTCTTCCAGCGCATGGTCCAGCGGGCCTGGCCCTTGCCGGTCGGGTCCAGCGACATGATCGCCATGTAGACGCACTTCAGGGCGGCCTGCTCGTTCGGGAAGTGCCCGCGAGCTTTCACCGCCCGTCGGATCCGTGCGTTCACGGACTCGATCGCGTTCGTCGTGCAGACGATGCGGCGGATCTCGGTGTCGAAGCGCAGGAACGGAGTGAACTCCTCCCAGGCGTTCTCCCAGAGCCGGACTATCGCCGGATACTTCTTGCCCCACGCGTCGGCGAACTCCGCGAACCGCTCGAGGGCCGCGTCCTCGGTCGCCGCGGTGTAGACGGGCTTGAGGACCTTCGCAATCTTGTCCCAGTCCTGGCGGGCGGCATAGCGGAAGGAGTTCCGCAGCAGGTGGACCACGCAGGTCTGCACGACGGTGCGGGGCCAGACGGCCTCGACGGCGTCGGGCAGGCCCTTGAGCCCGTCGCAGACGAGCATGAGGACGTCGTTCACGCCGCGGTTCTTGATCTCGGTGAGGATGTGCATCCAGTGCTTGGCGCCCTCGCCGCCGTCGCCGGCCCACAGGCCGAGGATGTCCCGCCGGCCCTCGGCCGTGACCGCCAGTGCGACGTAGATGGGCCGGTTTGCGACCGCGCCATCGCGGATCTTCACGTGGATGGCGTCGATGAAGACCACCGGGTAGACGGCGTCCAGGGGCCGGTTCTGCCATTCGGCCATGCCCTCCAGGACCTTGTCCGTGATCGTGGAGATCGTCTGGCGCGACACGTCGGCGCCATAGACCTCAGCCAGGTGGGCCTGAACCTCACCGGTGGTCAGGCCCTTCGCCGCGAGAGATATGACCATCTCGTCGACGCCGGACAAGCGCTTCTGGCGCTTCTTGACGATCTTCGGCTCGAAGGAGCCCTCGCGGTCGCGGGGCACGGTTATCTCCACCGGGCCCACGTCGGTCAGCACAGTCTTGGCGCGGGTGCCGTTGCGTGAGTTGCCGCCGTTCTTCCCCGCCGGATCGTGCTTGTCATAGCCAAGGTGGTCAGTGATCTCGCCCTCGAGGGCGGACTCCAGGAGCCGCTTCGTCAGCTGCTGGAGCAGCCCACCCTCACCGGTCAGCTGCATGCCCTCGGCCTGAGCCCGGCCCACCAGCTCGTCAATCAGCCGGTCGTCCACAGGCTTCGCCGGCACCGCCTCGGACGGGTCTACGGACTCGGTCTCTGTCACGTTGTTGCTGGTCATCGATGCATCTTCCATGATCAGGAGTTACACCGAACGTTTTACAGTCCCTCTTCACGCAGGCCCGCGTGGAACTCGTGATGAGCCAGAAGGACCCGGCAGTCAACGAAAGTGCCCTTCACATCTACGACGCCCTGAACCGACCTGAGCGAACCTTCCCCTCCTGGCCCGGCAAGAGCGTGCCGGGAGCGAAGGAGCCCCTGCACCGGCTCGTAAACCAGACCAAGATCGACGAGAACCGCGAGAAGTCGATTCGGGAATGCAAGAAAGTCTGGGGGGACTACACCGGCAGCGGCCTGCAGTGCGATGAGTACCCCTTCGCCTCCACCAAGGAAGGTTCCACCAAGGGGGACAATCGTTTCTCCGTCCGACTGATCGACGGCAAGGACAACCGCAAGGGCGGCGAGCGCCTCGCCGCGATGTATACGCTCAACCGCGTCCTGGACGGCGACGCGTTCTACATGAAGATCACCGGTTAGCGGAGAGGGCGGCGGCACCATGGCGCTCCTGACTGAGTACCGTTGCAAGGCCACCCCGGCCCGCTGCGTCGTGGAGGTCTACGACGCCGATGCCTACCTCGGCGACGAAGCAGCCCTGGACGCCGCCGAGGTACAGGTGGTCGCCGGCAACGGCTACCACCTGTACCTCCTCAGCCTGCAACCCGACATTGAAGTCGAGGTCGCCATCCGCGTCTGGGACATCGCACCCGGCCCGCCCGCCGAGGCCGAAGGCCACGTCCGTGTCAGCATCGAGTCCGAGACCGGAGTCCTCGTCGTCAACCAATTGGAATACGGCCCCGCAGGGGAGATGACCCTGCCCCGTCCCGGTGTCTACGAAGGTCACGCCTGGTGGGAGAACCGGCAGGCGACAGCCGACTACTACGCGACGACGCTCGACCACCCCACCGACGACACCTTCGAGGACCACCTCACCCAGGCGTGGAACAACCCCCCGGTCACCGAACGCTACGTCTTGGACCTCGCCTACATCCGCGAGCCCGAACCCGTCGACGACGAAGATCTGTAAGCCGACGCAGTCCGCACACAGTCCGCGGGACACCCGGTCGGGACCGTCGTACGCCATCGCCAGCCATCGGGAAAAGGCCAGGTCAGCAACCTGCGGCCATCATCACCGCAGGTCACCGACCTGGCCCATTACTAGGAGACCAAGAAGGCGTGATCTCCTCTTACGCCCTCTGACCTGCGGTTCTTCGCTGCAGCGTCAACTTCCGCACCCGGTCCGCAGGCCGCCGAGCACGGCGTCCATGACGGCCCGGGTGCGGTCTTCTTCGCCCGGCCCCAGATGGGCGCGGTCGACAGTCGCGTCGAAGGGCACGTCGTGCTGGTCCGCCCAAGCGCGGTACGAAGCCATGTGGCAACCACAGGCTCGAGTCGTGGACAGTGATGGTTCCAGGCAGTTCGACGACCTCCGCACGGCCGAACTCCTCGCCGGGGAAGGCGGGTCCGGGGACCCCGTGACGTCACCTGAACGGCACGGATCAACAGACGCTGCAATCCTGCCTGGAGAGCGCCCCTGACAGCTGCCTGGCCACCGTGACCGGCCGGCGTTTCTGCCGCCGGCATCCGGGTTCGTGCGCAGCCGCCTTCGACGTGCCCGGTATCGCTCTCACCGAAGAGCCGCCCGCGTCATCGGCAGTTGGGCTGAAGGGCCAGTCACTCGTCGCTGGTGACGGCGACGCCTTCTACATGAAGATCACCAGTTAGCAGAAAGGGCAGCGGCACCATGGCGCTCCTGGCTGAATACCGTTGCAAGGCCACACCGGGTCGCCGGGTCGTGGAGGTCTACGACGCCGATGCCTACCTCGGCGACGAAGCAGCCCTGGACGTCGCTGAGTTACAGGTGGTCGCCGGCAACGGCTACCACCTGTACCTCCTCAGCCTGCAACCCGACATCGAGGTCGAGGTGGCCATCCGCGTCTGGGACATCGCGCCCGACCCGCCCGCCGAGGCCGAAGGCCACGTCCCCGTCAGCATCGAGTCCGAGACCGGAGTCCTCGTCGTCAAGCAACTGGAATACGGACCCGCCGGGGAGACGACCCTGCCCCGGCCGGGCGTGTACGAAGGCCACGCCTGGTGGGAGAACCGGCAGGCGATGGCCGACTACTACGCGACGACGCTCGACCACCCCACCGACGACACCTTCGAAGACCACCTCACCCAGGCGTGGAACAACCCCCCGGTCACCGAGCGCTATGTGCTGGACCTCGCCTACATCCGCGAGCCGGAACCCGTCGACGACGATGACCTGTAAGCCGGGGCAGTTCGCACACGGACCGCAGGACAGCCGATCGGGACCGGCCCCCGCCACTTCGTCCGCCCGCGCTCGGCCGCCGAGCCCGGCCGCATGGGGAGCGCGGGGCGCGGGGTGCCGGGTGGGTTTGCCGGGTGGGGGGCGTCGGGCCGTCGGGCGTGGCATGCTGGCCCGGTGACGCGCGAAGACCTGGTGCGGTTGCGGCGGGCCCGTGACCGGATGAACCGCGAGTACGCCGAGCCGCTGGACATGGCCTCGCTGGCGCGTGACGCGCTGATGTCGCCCGGGCACTTCCAGCGCAGCTTCCGGGCCGCCTTCGGCGAGACGCCGTACGGCTATCTCATGACCCGCCGTATCGAGCGGGCGAAGGCCCTGCTCAGGCGGGGGGACCTGAGCGTGACCGAGGTCTGCATGGCGGTCGGCTGCACCTCGCTCGGGTCCTTCAGTTCCCGCTTCACCGAACTCGTCGGCGAGACGCCGAGCGCCTACTGGGCGCGGTCGCACGAGGACGGCGCGGTGATCCCGGCGTGCGTGGCCCGGACGTTCACGCGCCCGAGGCGCGCGGGGCCGCCGCCCGGGCCCTAACGTGTGGGCATGGACCTCAAACTCCGCCAGTGCTTCATCGCCGTCGACGACCATGACAAGGCGCTCATCTTCTACCGCGACGTGCTGGGGCTGGAAGTCCGCAACGACGTCGGGTTCGAGGGGATGCGCTGGGTGACCGTGGGATCGCCGCTGCAGCCGGACGTGGAGATCGTCCTGGAGCCGCCCGCCGCGAACCCCGACGCCTCCCCCGCCGACAAGGAGGCCATGGCCCGGCTGCTGGCCAAGGGTGTGCTGCGCGGCGTCATCTTCACCACCGCCGACTGCGACGCCCTCTTCGCCCGGGTCCGGGAGCACGGCGCCGACGTGGTCCAGGAGCCGATGGACCAGCCGTACGGGGTGCGCGACTGCGCCTTCCGGGACCCGGCCGGGAACCTGCTGCGGTTCATGGAGCGGTCCGAGGGCCGGGGCTGACGGCGGAGGTCCGGGAGCCAGGCGGACGGCCGGGGCGCCAAGAAGCAGGCGTGGGCGGCGCGTTGACCGTCCCGCGGCGGGCGCCCGGCCTTCCGGGCCCCGCCCCCGTGGGGAGCGTGCTCAGGATCCGGGCTCGGACGGCTCGTCGTCCCGCTGGTCGGCCGGGCGGGGCGCCGGCGCTCCGCAGTCGGGGTTGCGGCACGGTCCGGGTGCCCAGACCGGCACCCACGCGCCCAGCGTCTTGTGCCGCCGGACCACCATCTCGAGCGGCTGCCCGCAGACGGGACAGCGGTGCTCCCCGCTCGTCGCACGGCCGGGGCCGCCCGCCGCGCCGGCCCGGGCGGGGTCGTCGGAGCTGCGCATGCCCTCAAGCCTAGGACCGCCGCGGCCACGGCGCTCCCCGTCGTGCGGCCCGCGGTCAGGGCCGGGCGGCCGTCCGCGGCTCGCGCCACATCGGCCACATGCGGGGCCCGCCGTCCGGGAGGTCGAGCGGGGTGCCGGTGCGGGCGAAGCCCAGCCGCTCGTAGAGCCTGGTGCTGCGCGCGCTGCTGGCCTCCAGGTAGGCGGGCAGGCCCTCGCGGTCGCAGCGGTCCAGGACGTGCCCGATCAGCGCGCCGCCCAAACCCTCGCCCTGGCGGGACGGCGTCACGCCGATCATCCACAGGTACTCGTGGGCGCGGTCGGCGGGGTGCGCGGCGGCCGCCAGCCGGGCGATCCGCTCCACCCGCTGGTTCGCCGGATCGACCGCCTCCCGCAGCCGTACGGCGTCCTCGGCGCCGTCCCCCTGCCCGGCCCCGGGGTGACCGCCGGCGGGCACCGACACCCACAGCGCGCACGCCGTGCCGTCGGCGGTGACGTCGATCCGGCCCTCGGCGAGCACGATGTCGGTGAAGGCCGCCATCAGGCGGGGGTGGGTCCGGCGGCGGTACTCCTCGCCCGGGAAGACCCAGCCGCTCACCGGGTCGTCCTGGAAGGCCTCGTCCAGCAGCCGCACCACCAGCTCCCAGTCGTCCTCGCCCGCGGCCCGGATCCGCACGCCCATCTTCCGCCCCTTCGCCTCAACACGCCTGTCCCTGACGGGTGTTGAGCCTACCGGTGCCCATGGGGAGGGCGATGGGGGCGGGCCCCGCACACCGTGGGGAAGTGCGGGACCCGCCGGACCGGGGCCCCGGGGCCGTACGGGGTCAGGAGCCGTACGGCCCCGAAGGCTCCGGGGTCCTGCCGCGTGGCGGCCGGTCTCAGCTGGTGCGCCTGGTGACGAACTCCGCCAGGGCCAGCAGGCCGTCCGCCGCCGCGGGATCGGGGACGGCACGCGCCAGGTCGTCCATGGCCCGGGCCATCCGGTCGGCCGCCTGGGCCTGCGCCCAGTCGCGCCCGCCGGCCCGCTCCACCGCCAGTGCCGCCTGCTCCTCCTCCCCCTCCCGGTGGGGGCGGGCGTACAACTCGGCCAGTTCGGCGGCGGCCGGGGTGCCCGAGGTGAGCGCGGCGACCACCGGCAGGGACTTCTTGCGGACGGCGAGGTCGGCCCCGGCGGGCTTGCCGGTCCGGGCGGGGTCCCCCCATATGCCGATCACGTCGTCGATCAGCTGGAAGGCGAGCCCCGCCTGCCGGCCGAACGCGTCCAGCGCCTCGACCACCTCCCCGGCGGCGCCCGCGTACAGCGCGCCGACGGCGCAGGCGCAGCCGAGCAGCGCCCCCGTCTTGGCCTCCGCCATGGCCAGCACCTCGGTGAGCGTGACCGCGTCGGGGGCGCGTTCCTCCAGTGCCGTGTCCGCCTGCTGGCCCGCGCACAGCTCCACGACGCAGGCGGCCAGCCGGGAGGCGGCGGCCCGGGAGGCCGGGTGCGCGTCCTCGGCGAGCAGCCGCAGGGCCAGCGCCTGGAGGGCGTCCCCGGCGAGGATGGCGTCGGTGTCCCCGAACACCTTCCACGCGGTGGGCCGGTGCCGGCGGGTGGCGTCCCGGTCCATCACGTCGTCGTGCAGCAACGTGAAGTTGTGGACCAGTTCCACCGCCGCCGCGGCGCGCGCGGCGGCCGCCCGCGCCGCCGGTCCGCCGAGCGCGGCAGCCGCGGTCAGGACCAGCGCGGGACGGATCGCCTTGCCCGCGTTGCCCGCCGCCGGTGTTCCGTCCGCGTGCTCCCAGCCGAAGTGGTAGCGCACGATCCGGCGCATCGAGGCGGGCAGTGAGGTCACCGCCGCGCGCAGTTCGGGCTCGACCGCGGACCGCGCGCGCTCCAGGATCACCTCCGCGTCGTGGCCCCCGCCCGCGCCCCCGGGTGCCTCACCCCGCTCGCCGGCGGGCCGGCGCGGCAGTGGCCCGGCGGGTGCCTCCCCTCCCGGCACCGCCTCCTGCGACGGCACCGTCGCGCCCCCCGGTACCGGCACCGCGGCGGAACGCCGCGCGCCGGGCACACGCTGTGTCGTCTCCGTCATGAACTCGACCATCCGATCCCCCTCGGGCAGTCCCCGGGCGGCGGCGCCGGCGCCGCCGGAACCGGGCGCGTACCCCCGGGGTGTACCCGGCCCGCGGGGCCGGGACACCGTGAACAGGTGAGAGACCTCAGCGCCAACGGCCGACCTCGATGTTCTCGAGGACGCCCAGCGCGTCCGGCACGAGTACCGCCGCCGAGTGGTAGGCCGTCACCAGGTACTGGACGACCGCCTGTTCGTTGATGCCCATGAACCGCACGGACAGGCTCGGCTCGATCTCGTCAGGGATGCCCTGGGCGCGCAGCCCGATGACGCCCTGCTCCTCCTCGCCGGTGCGCATGGCGATGATCGAGCTGGTCCGGGCCTCGGTGACCGGGATCTTGTTGCACGGGAAGATCGGCACACCGCGCCAGGTGGGGATGCGGTGGCCGCCCATGTCGATGGTCTCCGGGACCAGTCCCCGCTTGTTGAGCTCGCGCCCGAACGCGGCGATGGCCCGCGGGTGGGCGAGGAAGAGTTTGGTGCCGCGGCGCCGGCTGAGCAGTTCGTCCATGTCGTCGGGGCCCGGCACCCCGTCGTGGGGCTGGATCCGCTGGTCGTACTCGCAGTTGTGCAGCAGGCCGAAGTCCCGGTTGTTGATCAGCTCGTGCTCCTGGCGCTCCTTGAGCGCCTCCACGGTCAGCCGGAGCTGCTGCTCGGTCTGGTTCATCGGCTGGTTGTAGAGGTCCGCCACGCGCGTGTGGATGCGCAGCACGGTCTGGGCGATGCTCAGTTCGTACTCGCGGGGCCTGGCCTCGTAGTCGACGAAGGTGTGCGGGATGTCCGGCTCGCCGCTGTGGCCGGCGGCGAGTTCGACGGCCTTCTCGCCGTACTTGTTGGTGCGCTGCGCCGGGATGGACCGCTGCCGCTGGAGGTGGGAGCGCAGCGACTCGGCGCGCTCGGCGACCTGCTCGAAGTCGTCACGCGACAGGACGAGGACGGTGCAGGCGGTGTCGGCGCGTGCGGTGTACTCCCAGATGGACTCGGAGTCCAGCAGCACCTGGTCGCCGAAGTGCGCCCCGTCGGCCAGGACGCCGAGGACCTGGTCGTCGCCGTAGGGGCCGGTGCCGACCTTCTCGACCCTGCCGTGGGCGAGCAGGTACACCTCCTCCGCCCGGTTGCCGAACGAGGCGATCACCTGGCCGGCGCCGATCTCCCGCTGCCGGCAGCGCCGGGCGAGTTCGGCGAGCACGTCCTCGTCCTCGTAACCCCGCAGGGCCGGCAGTTCGCCCAGCTCGGCCGGGATCACCTCGACCCGGTCGCCCGTCTTCACGAACGTGATCCGGCCGTCGCCGACGGTGTAGGCCAGCCGCCGGTTCACCCGGTACGTGCCGCCCTGCACGTCCACCCAGGGCAGCATCCGCAGCAGCCAGCGCGAGCTGATCTCCTGCATCTGTGGAACGGACTTGGTGGTGGTGGCCAGGTTCCGCGCGGCCGCGGTGCCGAGGCTCTGCTGCGGCCTGTCCGGCTCCGTGCGGATCTCTTCGCCTACCGACATAGACAATTGCCCTCCCGCTCATGCCCGGCGCGGTCCGCGCCGGGCACCGGTTTGCGGGCACAAGCCTTCCATCACGCAATGTGCTCGTGCCATTACACGAAAGAGCGGGAATGGATCATCGTCGTCCCGGGCACATGCGGCCTTTTCCGCCGGTCCGGCCGGGCCGCCGGACGGTTCCGCCGTCAGGCCCCCGGGCCCGCGCCCCGGACCCTGGCTCCGGGGACAATGGCCTGGTGACCAGTTCCGACGCTCCCGACGCTCCCGGTCCCGCCGCGCTCTCGCCGCGGCTGCCGTCGCCGCTGCAGGAGGCCGAGGACGACCGCTTCGCGCGCCGCGGTCTGCGGCTGCTCCTCAAGCGCGACGACCTGATCCACCCCGAGCTGGTCGGCAACAAGTGGCGCAAACTCGCGCCGAACCTGCCCGCCGCGGCCGGGCGGACGATCGTCACCTTCGGCGGCGCCTACTCCAACCATCTGCGCGCCACCGCCGCGGCGGGCCGGCTGCTCGGCCTGCCCACGGTCGGCGTGGTCCGCGGGCAGGAGCTGGCCGGCCGGCCCCTGAACCCCTCCCTGGCCCGCTGCGCGGCGGACGGGATGCGCCTGCACTTCGCCGACCGCCCGTCCTACCGCCGCAAGGAGGAGCCCGAGACCCTCGCGGCCCTGCTGCGCGCCGCCGGGGTGCGGGACGCCCACGTCGTCCCCGAGGGCGGCAGCAACGTCCTCGCCGTGCGCGGCTGCCGCGACCTCGGCCGGGAGCTGGGCGAGCACGCCGGCGTCGTCGCCCTGGCCTGCGGGACCGGCGGCACCCTCGCCGGGCTCGCCGCCGGTCTGCCGCCCGGCCGGCGCGCCCTCGGCATACCGGTGCTGAAGGGCGGCTTCCTGGCCGGCCGCGTACAGGCGCTTCAGGAGGAGGCGTTCGGCGCCCGCCGCGGCACCTGGTGGCTCGACGAGCGCTTCCACTTCGGCGGCTACGCCCGCACCACCGCCGAACTGCACGACTTCGCCGAGGACTTCACCGCACGCCACGGACTGCCCGTGGAGCGCGTGTACGTCGCCAAGATGCTGTACGCGCTGGTCGCGCTGGCCGGCGAGGGCGCCTTCCCGCGCGGGACGACGATCGCCGCGGTGATCACGGGCCGCCCGTTCCCCGAGGTGTCCTGACCCGCGCGCCCGGCTGTCCGGGTCACGCGGCCTCCCGGTAGGCCGCCGCCTCCTCCAGGTCCAGCCGGCGCAGCAGGCTGCGCAGCATCTCGTCGTCGATGTAGCGGCCGTCCCGCAGCCGTACGAACACCTCGCGCTCGGCGCTGATCACCTCGCGGGACAGGCGGCGGTAGGTGTCGTCGACCGACTCGCCGGTGACCGGATTGGTCTGGCCGAGGCGTTCCCACACGGAGTCGCGCCGGCGCTCCAGGACCATCCGCAGCCGGTCGGCGAGCGGTCCGGGCAGGGCGTTGCGCTCGTCGGCGAGGAGTTCCTCCAGGCGCCGCTCGGCGGCCAGCGAGGCCTGCGCCTGGGCGTTGGCCTCGGCGAGCGTGGCGGCCTGCGGATCGTAGCCGGGGAACTTCAGCAGCCGGATCAGCGGCGGCAGTGACAGGCCCTGCACCACCAGCGTTCCGATGACCGTGGTGAAGGTCAGGAACAGCAGCAGGTTGCGATGCGGGAACGGGCTGCCGTCGTGCAGCGCCGGCGGGATGGACGAGGCGATCGCGAGCGACACCACCCCCCGCATCCCGGCCCACGAGGTGATCAGCGCTCCTCGCCAGGTGGGGTTCTCCTCCCGCTCCCTGATCCGCCGGGACAGCAGCCGGGGCAGGAAGGCCGCCGGATACACCCAGACGAAGCGGGTGGCGACGACCACCAGGAAGAGGGCGGTCGCGTACCAGGCCGCCTCCGCGGCCCCGTACCCCTCGAGGCCGCCCAGGATGACCCGCAGTTGCAGTCCGATGAGGGCGAAGACCGCGGACTCCAGGATGAACGCGACCATCTTCCACACCGCCTCCTCCTGGAGCCGGGTGGCGAAGTCGACCTCCCACGCGCGGTGCCCCAGGTAGAGGGCGACCGTGACGACCGCGAGGACCCCGGAGGCACCCAGCTGCTCGGCGACGGCGTACGCGGCGAAGGGGATCAGCAGGGAGAGCGTGTTCTGCAGCAGGGCCTCCTTCAGGTGGGTGCGCAGCCAGTGCAGCGGCGCCATCAGCACCAGGCCGACACCGACCCCGCCGAAGGCCGCGATGGCGAACTCCTCGAGTCCGCCCGCCCAGGTCGCGCCCTCACCGACCGCCGCGCCCACCGCCACCTTGAACGCGGTGATCGCGGTGGCGTCGTTGAGCAGGGACTCCCCCTGGAGGATCGTGGTGATCCGCGAGGGAAGACCCACCCGGCGGGCGACCGCCGTCGCCGCGACCGCGTCCGGCGGCGCGATCACCGCGCCCAGCACCAGCGCCGCCGTCAGCGGCAGCCCGGGCACGATCAGATGGACGGCCGCGCCGACCACCACGGTCGCGAACAGCACGTACCCGACCGAGAGCAGCGCCACCGGCCGCAGGTATCTGCGGAGGCCGAGGTAGGAGCTGTCGACGGCCGACGTGTACAGCAGCGGGGGCAGCAGCAGCGGCAGCACGGTGTGGGCGTCGAGGCTGTACTCGGGCACCCCCGGGATGTAGGAGACCACCAGTCCGGCGGCGACCAGCAGCAGGGGCGCCGGCACGGGGGTCCGCCGGGCGGCGCCGGCCACCGCGGCACTGCCCGCCACCAGCAACAGCAGCGGCATCACGTCCATGGCCCTCGTCCGCCCATCGTCTCGTCCGCCCGTCTTCCCGCCCGCTTTTTCCGCGCGGTCACCGGCGCGCCCGTCGTAATCTGGCAATCATGAAACAGTGCACGCACGCCGGCACGCTGCCGGATCCGGAGCCCGCGGCCCAGACCGACACGTGCATGACGTGCCTGGCGGAGGGCACGCACCCGGTGCAGCTGCGGAAGTGCCTGACCTGTGGCCACGTCGCGTGCTGCGACTCCTCGCCGGGGCAGCACGCGACGAGGCACTACAAGGACACCGGCCACCCGGTGATGCGGACCGTCGAGCCCGGTGAGGACTGGCGCTGGTGCTTCGTGGACCACGTGCTCGTGTGACCGGGGCCGGGGACGGTTCGACCGTCTGACGTCTGGGTACGTCAACCCGGCGCGCGCAGTTCCCGATTGGCTCCGCAGACCCCTGTACACGGAGCGTGTCCGGAGTTTTACTATGAGTGACGGCAAGGGGTCGGGGCCCCGGGACAGGAATGCCGAGAGCGCGGTAGCGTCACCGCTGAACCACGTAGGGCGTTACCCCCGGGGGGCGACCCTCGGCCCTGAGAATGCTTGTACCACCTTGGAGGTGAGGGTGTCCCAGATCGCAGGCGAGCCCGCGGCGAACCAGGACTTCGTGGAGGTCCGGCTGCCGGCTGCGGGTGCCTACCTGTCGGTGCTGCGGACGGCCACGGCCGGCCTCGCGGCCCGTTTGGACTTCACCCTCGACGAGATCGAGGACCTTCGCATCGCGGTGGACGAGGCCTGCGCGATCCTGCTCCAGCAGGCCGTGCCCGGCTCGGTCCTCAGCTGCGTGTTCCGGCTCGTCGACGACTCGCTCGAGGTCACCGTCTCGGCCCCGACCACGGACGGTCACGCCCCTTCGCGGGACACCTTCGCCTGGACCGTCCTGTCCGCCCTGGCGGGCAAGGTCTCCTCGGCCGTGGACGAGGACAGGACCGTTTCGATCAGCCTCTACAAACAGCGCGGCGCGGGACCCGGGCCGGCGTGAGGAACGGGGACGGGCCGGTGCGGGACGAAGAGCGCGGCACACGGGAGCTGCCGGCCGAGGGCGGGATTCCCCCGCGCGCGGACGGGGCCGGGAATCCGGGCGCGGGCGGTCCGGACGCGGCCCGGCGCGCCCCGGGCGGCATCGACGGCATCCCCGAACAGGCCAGACCGCACCCGGAGGACGAGGCCCTCGGGGCGCGTCCCGCGGACGAGGCGCGGCGGCCGGACGGGGACGACGCCGTGACGGGCACGCCTTCGGCGGCGCGGAGCGAGGCCTCCGCCGGCCACGGGGGTCCTCCCACTCGAGACAGGCCGAGGGTGGGGGAGGAGGCGAGGTCTCGGGGAAGGGCGACGGGCGGGACGATGAGCGAGCACCAGCGGAACTCCGAGGACGACGCGCAGGGCGCGCCGAGTGTGCACGGCACGCCGCACGACCCGCAGGACCGCAGCGGCGCACGCGCGATGTTCGTCGAACTGCGCACCCTGAAGGAGGGCAGCCCGCAGTACGCGGAGCTGCGCAACCAGCTGGTGCGCATGCACCTGCCGCTGGTGGAGCACCTCGCGCGCCGCTTCCGCAACCGCGGGGAGCCGCTGGACGACCTCACCCAGGTCGCCACCATCGGTCTGATCAAGTCGGTGGACCGGTTCGACCCGGACCGCGGTGTGGAGTTCTCCACGTACGCCACTCCGACGGTCGTCGGCGAGATCAAGCGGCACTTCCGGGACAAGGGCTGGGCGGTGCGCGTGCCGCGCCGCCTCCAGGAGCTGCGGCTCGCGCTCACCACGGCGACGGCCGAGCTGTCCCAGCTGCACGGCCGCTCCCCCACGGTGCACGAACTCGCCGAGAAGCTCGCGATCTCCGAGGAGGAGGTCCTGGAGGGCCTGGAGTCGGCCAACGCCTACTCCACGCTGTCGCTGGACGTCCCCGACACCGACGACGAGTCCCCTGCGGTCGCGGACACCCTCGGCGCCGAGGACGAGGCGCTGGAGGGCGTGGAGTACCGCGAGTCGCTGAAGCCGCTCCTGGAGGACCTGCCGCCGCGCGAGAAGCGCATCCTGCTGCTGCGGTTCTTCGGCAACATGACCCAGTCGCAGATCGCGCAGGAGGTCGGCATCTCCCAGATGCACGTCTCCCGGCTGCTGGCCCGCACCCTGGCCCAGCTGCGGGAGAAGCTCCTGGTGGAGGAGTAGCGGCGCCCCGCGCCGCTACGGCTGCCGCTAGGGCTGCCGCTGCCCGGCGGTCCGCCGCCGCTCGGCCGGCTCCTGGGCGCGGCCCGGTCCCCTGATGCCGAGGGCCCGGGTCGTGGCGGGACTGACCAGCAGCACCAGCGCCGTCACGGCCACGACCGCGAGCACGACGCCGGCCGGGATGGCCACGCTGTCGGCCTGGAGCAGGCTGTAGGCCACGGGCAGCGCCATGATCTGCGTGATGACCGCCGGCCCCCGGCTCCAGCCGCGCCGCAGCAGCAGGCCGCGGGCGGCCAGCAGCGGCAGCAGCGCGAGCACCAGCACCGTGATACCGCCGGTGACCGCCTGCTGCCGGTCGCCGGTGTCCCCGGTGACGCCGAGGACGAGCATCCAGATCCCTCCGGCGAGCAGTGCCAGGCCCTCCAGCGCGCACAGCGCGGCGGCGTACGTCAGCCGCTTCGGGCGCGGCCTGGGGGCGTCCGCGGTTTCGGGGGTGGGGTTCTGCTCACTGCTCACCCCTGCAGGGTAGCCCTCGCGCGGCGGCCTCCCGTGTCGAGGCTCACGCCCGTGACTCTTACCCGATCCCTACCTCGGTATGGGCCGGGTACTACCCAGTAGGTACGCTGCACCCCATGCGTGCACTTCTCGTGGTCAATCCGGCGGCAACCACCACAAGCGCACGTACGCGCGACGTACTGATCCACGCGCTCGCGAGCGAGATGAAACTGGACGCGGTCACCACCGAGTACCGCGGCCACGCCCGCGACCTGGGCCGGCAGGCCGCGGACAGCGACGACATCGACCTGGTGGTGGCCCTGGGCGGCGACGGCACGGTCAACGAGGTCGTCAACGGACTGCTGCACCGCGGCCCCGACCCCGAGCACCTGCCACGCCTCGCCGTGGTGCCCGGCGGCTCCACGAACGTCTTCGCCCGCGCGCTGGGCCTGCCCAACGACGCGGTGGAGGCCACCGGAGCGATCCTGGACGCGCTGCGCGACGGCGGTGAGCGCACGGTCGGTCTGGGCCTGGCGTCCGGCACACCGGGCACGGAGGACGCCGCCGTACCGGCCCGCTGGTTCACCTTCAACGCCGGGCTGGGCTTCGACGCCGGCGTGGTCGGCCGGGTGGAACAGCAGCGCGAGCGCGGCAGGAGGTCCACCCACGCCCTCTACGTCCGGCAGGTGGTCCGCCAGTTCCTCGGGGAGACCCATCGCCGGCACGGGACGATCACCCTGGAGAGGGAGGACGGGGACCCGGTCACCGATCTGGTGGTCGCCATAGTGTCGAACACCTCACCGTGGACGTTCCTCGGCAATCGCCCGATGTACACCTCCCCCAAGGCGTCGTTCGACAAAGGGCTCGACGTACTCGGTCTCAGCCGTCTGTCCACGGCCGCGGTTGCCCGGTATGGCACCCAGTTGCTCACTTCGTCCCCGGAGCGGGGACCGCACGGCAGGCACGCATTTTCGTTGCACGACCTGACCCGCTTCACCTTGCATTCGAAGGTGCCGCTGCCTCTCCAGATGGACGGTGACCACCTGGGGCTGCGAAAGAGCGTGACGTTCACAGGCGTACGCCGTGCACTGCGTGTGATTGTGTGAGTGGAAGCGGCCAAAGTCCTTTCACTCGAACGTTTAGGCCAGGATCCACCCCATGGAAGTACGGCTGTGACCTAGTCGACACCGAGGAATCAAAAAAAACTTTCCGGAAGGGGTTGTATCCGCCGCCGAGGTTTGCGAGTCTCTACGTGGCGATCGGGGCGGCCCACCACACGGGCCCCAGAGGTCACCGGAACCCCTCTTCAATCCACAGGACCACGGTCAGGGCAACCTGGCGGTCGGCCCTTTGCTTGTCGAGGGATTCGTGAAAGCGTTCACATTCACAAGCAATCCGCACGAAATACCAAGAGAGGTAGCAGCCATGGACTGGCGTCACAACGCCGTTTGCCGCGAGGAAGACCCCGAGCTGTTCTTCCCCATCGGCAACACCGGTCCTGCGCTGCTGCAGATCGAGGAAGCCAAGGCCGTCTGCCGTCGCTGCCCCGTTGTAGAGCAGTGCCTGCAGTGGGCGCTCGAGTCCGGCCAGGACTCCGGCGTCTGGGGTGGTCTCAGCGAGGACGAGCGCCGCGCGATGAAGCGCCGTGCCGCCCGCAACCGGGCCCGTCAGGCCTCCGCCTGACCACAGCCACCCCGCTGACAGCCTGAGCTTGGCGGCGCGTACAGCGAGTACGCATCTCCCGCCCCCGAGCCGCAGCGCGCAGTACCCCGCGCTTGAAACAACAGCGAGCACTGGCCTCGGACCGAACGGGTCCGAGGCTTTTTGCTGTGCCGGGAGCCGTCAGCCGGGAGCGGGGAGCGGGGGAACGAAGAAGGACCGGAAGCGGAGAAGGACCCGGAGCGGAGACGGGGGTCGTGCGCCCCCGGGCCGGCGGGCGCACGCGCGGCACGGTGCCGGCTACTTCTGCGCCCGCACCGGGATGTCCAGGATCACGCGCGTGCCGCGTTCCGGGGCCGGGACCATGTCGAAGGCGCCGCCCAACTCGCCCTCGACCAGGGTGCGGACGATCTGCAGGCCGAGGTTGCCCGAGCGGTGCGGGTCGAAGCCCTCGGGCAGGCCCATCCCGTCGTCCTGGACGGTGACGAGCAGCCGGGCCTCGCGGCTGGTGCCGCCGCGCACCGCCGAGACCTCCACCGTCCCCGTCTCCCCCGGGCCGAAGCCGTGCTCCAGGGCGTTCTGCAGCACCTCGGTCAGCACCATCGACAGCGGGGTCGCCACCTCGGCGTCCAGGATGCCGAAGCGGCCGCTGCGCCGCCCGCTCACCCTGCCCGGCGAGATCTCCGCGACCATCGACAGCACCCGGTCGGCGATCTCGTCGAACTCCACACGCTCGTCCAGGTTCTGAGACAGCGTCTCATGCACGATCGCGATCGAGCCGACCCGCCGCACCGCCTCCTCCAGCGCCTCCCGGCCGCGCTCGGAGTCGATGCGCCGGGCCTGCAGCCTGAGCAGGGCCGCGACCGTCTGGAGGTTGTTCTTCACCCGGTGGTGGATCTCCCGGATGGTCGCGTCCTTGGTGATCAACTCGCGCTCGCGGCGCCGCAGTTCGGTGACGTCCCGGAGCAGTACCAGCGAACCGATGCGGGTGCCCTTGGGTTTGAGCGGGATGGCCCGGAACTGGATCACCCCCTCGCTCGACTCGATCTCGAACTCGCGGGGCGCCCAGCCGCTGGCCAGCTTCACCAGCGCCTCGTCCACCGGGCCCTTGGTGGGGGCCAGTTCCGCGGTGGTCCGGCCGAGGTGGTGCCCGACGAGGTCGGCGGCGAGGCCGAGGCGGTGGAAGGCCGACAGGGCGTTCGGGGAGGCGTACTGCACGATGCCGTCCGCGTCCAGCCGGATCAGGCCGTCCCCGACACGGGGCGAGGCGTCCATGTCGACCTGCTGGTCCGGGAAGGGGAAGGAGCCGGCCGCGATCATCTGCGCCAGGTCGGAGGCGCTCTGCAGATAGGTCAGCTCCAGCCGGCTGGGGGTGCGGACGGTCAGCAGATTGGTGTTGCGGGCGATGACCCCGAGGACGCGGCCCTCCCTGCGCACGGGGATCGACTCGACGCGGACGGGGACCTCCTCGCGCCACTCCGGGTCGCCCTCGCGCACGATCCGGCCCTCGTCGAGCGCCGCGTCCAGCATGGGCCGGCGGCCGCGGGGGACGAGGTGGCCGACCATGTCGTCCTGGTACGAGGTGGGGCCGGTGTTGGGCCGCATCTGGGCGACCGAGACGTACCGGGTGCCGTCGCGGGTGGGGACCCACAGGACCAGGTCGGCGAAGGAGAGGTCGGAGAGCAGCTGCCACTCCGAGACCAGCAGGTGGAGCCACTCGAGGTCGGAGTCGTCGAGGGCGGTGTGCTGGCGTACGAGTTCGTTCATGGAGGGCACGTCTGCGAGCCTACCTGGGGCTTTGTGCGTGGGCTCGGGTACACCCGCGGGCCGCGGCGCGCGAGAGGGACCCTCAACCCTCCCGGCACCGCAGCCCGGAGCAGTATCGGCCGTGGGGTGTGCGGTCCCGGTCGGCCGAAGGATGAGGACCCGGGGCAGTCAGGGCAGAGAGCTCCGGTTCCTCGGTCCGCCTTCCTGTGCGGGGAAGGCGGAGGCTCGTGCGTTCATCTGTCGCGCGCGGACGGGCCGCGTGCGTCGCGCTGTTCGAGACTTCCCCCCGCATTGTGGACTAGACCAGTTGCGCCTGTCCATGAGCGGGGCGAGCTTCGTCGGTGTTTCTTTCCACCGGCGGGCGGCCCCGCGGGACCGGCTCGCCGCTTCGCCGGTCGCCCGGCGTGCACCACGCAGCCTAGCCCGCCCGGCCCCGGATGCGGGACGGGATGACCGCCCCGATTTCCGCGAGTGCTCCGTTCCCCACCGGCTCGCGCCGTCGCGCGCCTCCCGGGCGGGCCCCGCCGGGCCCCCGCCCCTGCGGCAACCGCTCCCCGATCCGTGGGTCGCGGGGGTCAGTGGGTACTCCTGAGCCTGCGGGTGCTCCCCCGCCCACGCCGCTTCCCCGGCCCGTGGCTCCGAGCGCGCCGCACCCCGGCGCCACACCCCCACCTCTGTTAGATTGGTCTAAACCACACGACCCTCGTTGTCGGGTCCCGTCCCCTCTCCCAAGATCGGCAGGCCCAGCGTGGAAGTTGTCATCGTTCCGGACGCCCGAGCGGGCGGCGAGCTCATCGCCGAGGCCATGGCGCAGCTGCTGCGGCGCAAGCCCGACGCCCTCCTCGGTGTGGCGACGGGTTCGACGCCGCTGCCCGTCTACGAGGCGCTCGCGGCCAAGGCGGGCTCCGGCGCCGTGGACACCTCGCGGGCGCGGGTCGCCCAGCTCGACGAGTACGTGGGGCTGCCCGCCGACCATCCCGAGTCCTACCGCTCCGTGCTGCGGCGGGAGGTGCTGGAGCCGCTCGGGATCAAGATGGAGGCGTTCCTCGGGCCCGACGGCACGGCCGAGGACGTGCAGGCCGCCTGCGAGGCGTACGACAGGGCTCTCGCCGAGGCCGGCGGGGTGGACCTCCAGCTGCTCGGGATCGGGACCGACGGGCACATCGGGTTCAACGAGCCGTGCTCCTCGCTCGCCTCGCGCACCCGGATCAAGACGCTGACCGAGCAGACCCGCGTCGACAACGCCCGCTTCTTCGGCGGGGACGTGGAGCAGGTGCCGCACCACGTCATCACGCAGGGCATCGGCACGATCCTGGAGGCGCGGCACCTGGTGCTGCTGGCCACGGGCGAGGGCAAGGCGGACGCGGTCGCCGCGACCGTGGAGGGCCCGGTCGCCGCCGTCTGCCCGGCCTCGGCGCTGCAGCTCCACCCGCACGCCACGGTCGTCGTCGACGAGCCCGCCGCGGCCAAGCTGAAGCTCGCGGACTACTTCCGCCACACCTACGCCAACAAGCCGTCCTGGCAGGGCCTGTAGCCCCTGCCGGACCTCACCGGAAGGCGACGGGCAGCCCGAGGGCCCCGAGGCGCGGGGAGGGTCCTGGAGCCCCATCTCCGCGGCCCGTCGGGCGGACCGCGCCCGGCAGCCGCTCGCCGGGCCGGGCGGCCGGGCCTGGGGGCCGGGCCCGGGCGGGTCACCTGTCAGCCGCGCCGCCCCGGGCCGGGCGGTTCCCGGACCCCGCCGCACGGGCCGGGGTCGAGCCCGTAACCGAGGCGGGGCGAACTGCCCACGGCCCGGTACCGCCCCGGTCACCGGCCATCCCCACCTCACTCGCAGCCCGCGGCCCGGAACCCACAGCACGCAGCCCGCAGCCCGCCGGCCGGAGCAACCCCGGCCGCCCGGCCCGAGGGCCACGTGCCGTCGCCCTCGGGCCGGGTGCGCGCCCCGGCACGGCCTCCGGCCGCAGGGCGACCCCTCGTACCGCCCCCCGGCCGCAGACCGGCCACCTGGCACCCACGGCCGCACACCGGCCCGCCCCGCCCCACGAGGCCACCGCCCACGTGCCACCCGCCCGCAGTGCGCCCCCGGCAGAGCGTCCCGCCTTGGCCGGGTGGCGGGCCGCCGCAGGGCGCCCCGGCCGGACGGCAGGACGCCGTGCCGCGTCGCCGCCGGCGGCTCCGGCGGCTGCGGGGCGGAACCAGCGGCTCCGGCGCCGAACCGGCCCGGGCCGTCCCGGTGTTCACTCGCCCGCGATGACCTCCGCGGCGGCCCGGCCGCAGACGCGGGCCGCGCCGTGGGTGGCGATGTGCAGGGCGCCACGGGCCGGGGCCTGCGGGACGCCCATCTCGACGACGACCGTGTCGGGGCGGGCCGCGAGCAGGGCGCCGAGGGCGGACGCCATCCAGGGGTGGCGGTGTTCGTCCCGGACGACGGCGACCACCCGGCGGTCGCCGGCCGCCTCCAGGGCCGCGCGGCCCGCGTCCTCGCCGGCGAAGCTGCCCGTCCGGGTGCCCGGCAGCAGCCGGGTGAGCTCGGCGGCCACGCCCCAGGGCGTCTCGTCGCCGACCGCGATGTTGGCGACGGGCGTCAGCGCGGCCACGTAGGGCGGTTCGGTCAGCGGGGCGAAGCCCTCGCCGCCGGTGATCCGCAGTGCGCGCCGGGCCGCCCGCAGGCCGACCGCCTCGTCGGCGGCGGCCCGCGCCGCGGGAGCCGCCCGCTGAGTCCAGCGGGCGAGGGCGCGCACCCGAGCGGCGGCGTCCGCCAGCCGTTCCTCGGGCAGTTCACCGGCGCGGACGGCGGTCACGAGGGCGTCGCGCAGGCGCCGTACGGTCTCGTCGTCCGCCAGCCCGCCGCCCACGCAGATCGCGTCCGCGCCCGCCGCGACGGCCAGCACGCTGCCCCGTTCGATGCCGTAGGTGCCGGCGATGGCCCGCATCTCCATGCCGTCGGTGACGATCAGCCCGTCGTAGCCGAGTTCACCGCGCAGCAGCGCGGTGAGCACCCGGCGGGACAACGTTGCCGGACGGTCCGGGTCCAGCGCGGGGACCAGGATGTGGGCGCTCATCACCGCCTTGGTCCCGGCCTCGATCGCGGCCCGGAAGGGGGCGAGTTCGCGCTCCTGGAGCACCGGGGCGTCCACGTCGATGCGGGGCAGCGCGTGGTGGGAGTCGACGGCGGTGTCGCCGTGCCCGGGGAAGTGCTTGGTGCAGGCGGCCACGCCCGCGGACTGCAGTCCGGTGACGTAGGCGGCGGTGTGCCGGGCGACCAGCGCGGTGTCGGCACCGAAGGAGCGCACCCCGATGACCGGGTTGCCGGGATTGGAGTTGACGTCCGCGGACGGGGCCCAGTTGAGGTTCACCCCGCACTCCGCCAGGCGCCGGCCCAGCTCCCGGGCCACGGCCCGGGTCAGGTCCGCGTCGTCCACCGCGCCGAGCGCGTGGTTGCCGGGGAAGCTGGAGCCCGTGCGCACCTCCAGCCGGGTGACGTCGCCGCCCTCCTCGTCGATGGCGACCAGGACGTCCTCGCGTTCGGCGCGCAACTGTGCGGTCAGGGCGGCCAGTTGCTCGGGGGAGGCGATGTTGCGGCCGAACAGGCCGACGGAGGCCAGCCCTTCTCCCAGGCGGCGCAGCAGCCAGTCGGGGGCCTCGGTGCCGGTGAAGCCCGGCTGGAGGACGGTGAGCGCGTCACGCGTCAGGCTGTCGTTCTCCGAGTTGGACGCAGTGGTACCGCTGGCGAATGTCGTCATCGGGTGGCGTTATCCCTTCACGGCGCCCGCGGTCAGGCCCGCGGCCATCTTGCGCTGGACGAGGAGGAACAGGACGACGATCGGCACGGCCATCATCGTGGCGCCGGCCATCATCGGGGCGTACTCGGTGCCGTGCTTGGTGGTGAAGTTGCCGAGCCAGACGGTCGCGGTCTGGTGCTCCTGGCTCATCAGCATCAGCGCGTACAGGTACTCGTTCCAGGCCTGGATGAAGCCGTAGACCGAGGTGGCGACCATGCCGGGGGCGAGCAGCGGGAGGACCACGCGGAGGAAGGCGCCGGTGCGCGAGCAGCCGTCGACCATCGCGGCCTCCTCCAGTTCGCGCGGGATGTTGACGATGAAGCCGCGCAGCGTCCACACGGTGAAGGGGAGGACGAAGGTGAGGTAGGTGATGACGAGGCCGGTCAGCCGGTCGTACTGGTCGAGGTCGTTCAGCAGCAGGAAGACCGGGATGATCATGGCGACCAGCGGCACCATCTGCACCGCCAGGATGCCGACGATCACGATCTTCCGCCCGCGGAAGGCGAACCGGGAGATGGCGAGCGCCGCCAGCATCCCGACGACCATGCCGATCACCACGACCGACAGCGAGACCACCAGGCTGCGCCCGACCGGGCCCCAGAAGTCGGCGATGTCCAGGGCACGGCCGAAGTTCGACAGCGTCAGCCCCGTGGGCAGCAGGGCCGGGTCCGGGTCGATGGCGTCCTTGGCCGGTTTGAAGGCCGTGTCGAGCATCCAGTAGAGGGGGAAGCCGGCGGTGAGGAAGACCAGGAGGCCGACGAGGTTCCAGCCCAGTTTCGACCTGCGGCGGGACGCGGGGGCGAGCGTGCTCATTCGACCTCTCCGATCTTCAGCATCTGGCGCATGTAGACGGCGACGACGCCGAGCAGCAGCAGTACGGTGATCAGGGCGATCGCCGAGCCCTGCGCGTAGTCGTTGACCACGAAGGCGCGGTCGTAGGAGTAGGTGTTGAGCACCTGGAACTCCGCCTCGGGGTGGCCGCCCCGCATGACGAACACCTGCGGGAAGACGCCCATGTCCCAGATCACCGACAGGGTCGTGAGCATCACGATGATCGGCTTGAGGACGGGCAGGGTGACGTACCGGAAGACGCCCCAGGCGCCCGCGCCGTCCAGCCGCGCGGCCTCCTCCAGCTCCCTGGGCACCTGGGTCAGGCCGGCGCTGAGGGTGATGACCACGAAGGGCACGGCCCCCCACACCACCAGCAGCATGATCACGGCCAGTCCCTGGGGGCCGTCGGCGAACCAGTTGTGGCCGATCATCTCGACGCCGGGCACCTTGCTGAGCAGTGCGTTGAGGACGCCGTAGTCGGAGTCGAAGAGCCACTTGAAGACGGTGGTGGCCACGATGACCGGCATGCCCCAGCTCGCCACGAGCACGATGTTGATCAGGGTCTTCATCCAGGGGGAGACGCGCTGCAGCAGCAGCGCGATCGCCATCCCGGCGACCATGGTGAGCACCACCGAGCCGCCGGCGAAGACGACCGTGCGCAGCACGACGGCCCAGAACTCGCGGTCGCCGAGCACCTCGGTGAAGTTGGCGAGTCCGACCCACTCGGCCGGCTGGAAGCCCCACAGCTGGGGCTGGCCGAACTTCTGGAAGGACAGGGTGACCAGCCGGGCCAGCGGATAGGCCATCACCAGGGCCAGCACCAGCAGACAGGGCGCGAGCAGCAGCCAGGGCGTCGCCGCCCCGCCCGACGTCGCGCGCCGTCTGCGCGGCCGGTCCGGGGCGGCCGGCGGCGGCGCCTGCCGCGGTGGCGGCACCTTGGCGGGGGTGGTCGTGTCTGCGGCACTCATCGCGCGCTCCTCAGCGGTCCCTCAGGGGTCGTACGAAGGCGAAGCCCGGCACGGCCGCCGCGCCCGGCTCGGGCCCCGCACGGCCGTGCGGCCCCGCACGACCGCACACGGACGCGAAAACCCCGCACGGTCGCACGAGAAGCAGGGCCCCGCCCGGCGGCAGGGCCCTGCGCTCAGGTCACTTGTTGTTGATGACCTTGTCGATCGCGGCGTCCGCCTCCTTGGCGGCGTCCGCCACCGACTTCTTGCCGGTGCCGATGTTCAGCATGGTCTGCAGCACCTGGGCCTTCTCGACCTGGCCCCAGCCGGGCGCCATCGGGACGAACCAGTTGGACTCGGCCGCGGTGGCCGGGACGGCCGTGGCGGGGTCGTTCTTCAGCGTCGCGAGGTCGGTCTTGTTGTTGGGCAGGTTGCCCTTGGCCATCAGGCCCTTCTGGCCGGAGGGACCGGTGAAGGCGTTGATCCACTCGGCGGCCAGGTCCTGCGCCTTGGACTTGACCGGCACGGCCAGGTCGGAACCGCCGAGGAAGACCGGCATGTTCTTGCCGGACGGACCGGGCATCACGAAGTTCTCGAGGTTGTCCTTGAGCTTGCCGGTCTTGTCGTTCTTCGGGTCGGCCGCGGTCGCGCCCTCCCAGGCCGCGCCGAAGATCATGCCGGACTTGCCCTGGCCGTAGACGATGTAGCGGTCGGCCTCGTCCTTGGTCTTGTCGCCGTGCATGTACTTGTCGACGACGTTCTTGAACTCGGTGAGGCCCTTGACGGACTCGGGCGAGGAGAGGCTGGCCTTCCACTGGCCGCCCTCCTCCTTGGCGATGGAGCCGCCGGCGTCGTAGACGAAGGACATGGCCGCGTACCAGTCGCGGGTGGGCTGGTACCAGGCGCTGAACTTGCCGCCCTGCTTGTTCTGGACCTTGTCGAGGGCGGCGGTGAGCTCCTGGTAGGTCTTCGGCGCGGACTTCACGCCGGCCGCGGCGAAGACGTCCTTGCGCCAGTTGGCGACGCGGCCGCCCGCGTAGTACGGCACGCCGTAGGTCTTGCCCTCGTACGTCACCGAGGTCTTCAGGCCGTCGAGCCAGGCGGAGGAGCCGGCGAACTTCGCCGGGTCGACCGGGGCGAAGGCGCCCTTGACCATGTAGCCGAGCATCTCGCTGTTGCCCATCTCGACCACGTCGGGGGCCTTGTCGGTGGCCAGGACCGCGTCCAGCTTGGCGTTCTTGTCCGGCCAGCCGTAGTACTCGTGCTTGATCTTCAGGCCGGGGTGCTTCTGCCGCACCGCCGCGTCGGCGGCCTTCACCAGCTCGGGCCAGTTGTTCTGCGCGTCCACGGTGAGCCATACGGTCAGCTCCTTGGCGTCCGCCCCGCCCTTGCCGGAGTCCCCGCCCTTGTCACCGCCGCACGCCGCGATGGAGACCATCATGCCCGCGATACCGATCGCGGCTGCCAGCTTGCGCTTCACGCCACCCTCCTCAGGGATGCCACAAAACCCCCCTGCCTCCCCGCGGCTCAAGCGTCAACGCATACCGCCCGTGGGGCCGGGACCTGGACCAATGGTGTAGACCAGTACGGGGAGCTTGGCCCAGACCAATAGGGCTGTCAAGGGTGCGCAGGCACGCTCCTGACGTCCGTTATGGGACCGCGATATGCAGGGACCTTTCATTGCCCAACCGGCCAAACGGACGCGGTCGTTCCAGCGGAGCGCGGAGTGGACCACCGGCGCCCGGACCCCTGCGCGCGCACGCTCGCGCGCGTGGACCACGTGCCCCGGGAGGGGGTTGGACTAGACCAGCGAGAGTCACGGGGGTATACAGAGGAGATCACGGAGCGTGCGGGTGACCACCCCGCACGACAAGCCGTGCCACGATGTGAGCCGTGGCCGATGGATGTCGGTCGCTTCGGCACGTGAGCCGGGAAGGCAGAGCATGAGCACCGACGTCAGCAGTGCGGAGAACGAGGGTGGGGCGACCGTCCGTACCGCGCGTGTGCCCAAGTACTACCGTCTGAAGAAGCATCTGCTCGACATGACGGAGACCCAGGCGCCCGGGACGCCGGTCCCGCCCGAGCGGACGCTGGCGGCCGAGTTCGACACCTCGCGCACCACCGTGCGCCAGGCGCTGCAGGAACTCGTCGTCGAGGGGCGGCTGGAGCGCATCCAGGGCAAGGGCACCTTCGTCGCCAAGCCGAAGGTCTCGCAGGCGCTGCAACTGACCTCGTACACCGAGGACATGCGCGCCCAGGGCCTGGAGCCGACCTCGCAGCTGCTGGACGTCGGCTACATCACCGCCGACGACCGGCTCGCCGGACTGCTCGACATCACCGCGGGCGGCCGGGTGCTGCGCATCGAGCGGCTGCGCATGGCCAACGGCGAGCCCATGGCCATCGAGACCACGCACCTGTCGGCCAAGCGCTTCCCGGCGCTGCGCCGCAGCCTGGCCAAGTACACCTCCCTGTACACCGCGCTCGCCGAGGTCTACGACGTCCACCTCGCCGAGGCCGAGGAGACCATCGAGACCTCGCTGGCCACCCCGCGCGAGGCCGGCCTGCTCGGCACCGACGTCGGCCTGCCCATGCTGCTGCTGTCCCGGCACTCCCAGGACCGCGAGGGCCGCCCGGTGGAGTGGGTGCGGTCGGTGTACCGCGGCGACCGCTACAAGTTCGTGGCCCGGCTCAAGCGCCCGGCCGACTGACCCGGGCGGCCCGCACCCGGTCCACCCCGGACGGCGCGTACCCGATCGACCCCGGACGGCCCGTACCCGATCGGCCCCAAGGGGCCCGCACACGTCGAAGCGGCGCGGCTCTCGCCCGCGCCGCTTCGACCATGTCCCCAAACGTGTGCGGACAAGGGGTTCCGTTTCCTCGACACCGTGACCTAGATTGCCTGCGCGTTACATCGGTGACCTGCGAGGGGACGGAGCCGCACATGTCAGAAGCCCCAGAAGTCGGCAGAGGGATGGTGACACCCCTACGGGTGGTCATCGGCCTCTGCCTCGTCGCACCGTTCGTCGCGATGCTGTGGGTCGGTTCGTACGCCGACACCGACCCCGCGTTCATCGGCGTCCCGTTCTTCTACTGGTACCAGATGCTGTGGGTGCTGCTGTCCACGGCGCTGACGATGACCGCCTACAAGCTGTGGCAGCGCGACCAGCGCGGCCGGACCGCCCGGACCGCGGACGGGGGCGAGGCGAAGTGAAGGACGGCGTCAACGGCGTCGCGCTCGGCGTCTGCATCTTCTTCTTCCTGCTCGTCACCGTCATGGGCTTCCTGGCCGCGCGCTGGCGCAAGGCCGAGAACGAGCACAGCCTGGACGAATGGGGCCTGGGCGGCCGGTCGTTCGGCACCTGGGTCACCTGGTTCCTGCTGGGCGGCGACCTCTACACGGCGTACACCTTCGTGGCCGTGCCCGCGGCGATCTACGCGACGGGGGCGGCCGGCTTCTTCGCGGTGCCGTACACCATCCTGGTCTACCCGCTGATCTTCACCTTCCTGCCGCGCCTGTGGTCGGTCTCCCACCGGCACGGATACGTGACCACCTCGGACTTCGTGCGCGGCCGGTTCGGCTCCAAGAGCCTGTCGCTCGCGGTGGCGGTCACCGGCATCCTCGCCACGATGCCCTACATCGCGCTCCAACTGGTCGGCATCCAGGCCGTGCTGGACGTGATGGGGGTCGGCGGCGGCGACACCACCAACTGGTTCGTCAAGGACCTGCCGCTGCTGATCGCCTTCGGCGTGCTCGCGGCGTACACCTACTCCTCGGGGCTGCGCGCGCCCGCGCTGATCGCCTTCGTGAAGGACGCGCTGATCTACATCGTGATCGCGGTGGCGATCATCTACATCCCGATCAAACTGGGCGGGTTCGACGACGTCTTCGCCAAGGCGACGGACGCCTTCAGCCAGACCAACCCGGCCACGGGCAAGCCGAGGGGCGCCGTCGTACCGGCCGAGGCGGGCCAGTGGACGTACGCCACGCTGGCCCTCGGCTCCGCGCTGGCGCTGTTCATGTACCCGCACTCGATCACCGCGACGCTGTCCTCGCGCAGCCGTGACGTGATCCGCCGCAACACCACCATCCTGCCGCTGTACTCGCTGATGCTGGGCCTGCTCGCGCTGCTCGGCTTCATGGCGATCGCGGCCGGGGTGAAGGTGACCAACGGCCAGCTCGCCATCCCGCAGCTGTTCGAGAACATGTTCCCCGACTGGTTCGCGGGCGTGGCGTTCGCGGCCATCGGCATCGGCGCGCTGGTGCCGGCGGCCATCATGTCGATCGCGGCGGCCAACCTGTTCACCCGCAACATCTACAAGGACTTCATCAAACCCGACGCGACGCCCAAGGAGGAGACCCGGGTCTCCAAGATCGTGTCGCTGCTGGTGAAGGTGGGCGCGCTGATCTTCGTCCTGACCATGGACAAGACGGTCGCCATCAACTTCCAGCTGCTGGGCGGCATCTGGATCCTGCAGACCTTCCCGGCCCTGGTCGGCGGCCTGTTCACCCGGTGGTTCCACCGGTGGGCGCTGCTCGCCGGATGGGCGGTCGGCATGGTCTACGGCACCCTCGCCGCCTACGGGGTCGCCTCGCCCACGCAGAAGCACTTCGGCGGTTCGGCCAAGGAGATCCCGGGCATCGGTGAGATCGGCTACATCGGCCTGACGGCGTTCGTGCTCAACGTCGTCGTCACGGTGGTCCTCACCTTCGTGCTCAAGGCGCTCAAGGCGCCGGAGGGCGAGGACGAGACCCGGCCGTCCGACTACACGGCGGACGCCGGCGACCCGGGCGTCCAGGTGGAGCTGCCCCCGGCCACGGCGGGTGCCGCGCACTGAGCCGCGCACCGAGCCGCGCACCGAGCCGCGCTCCTCACGGCGGGCCGTCGGAGACATCCGGCGGCCCGTTGTCGTACCCGTGGGGCACACTCGCACGCATGGACATCGTGATCCGGCAGGCGCAGGCCGGCGAGTACGGAGCACTCGGCGAGATCACCGCGCAGGCCTATCTGCGCGACGGGCTGCTCGACTTCGGGGAGAGCGACGCCTATCTCGGCGAGCTGAGGGACGTGGCCAAGCGGGCGGCGGCGGCCGAGGTGCTGGTGGCCGTGGGCGAGGGCCGGCTGCTCGGCGGGGTGACGTTCGTGTCCGGCGGCGGTCCGATGGCCGACATCGCCGGGCCCGGGGAGGCCGAGATACGGATGCTCGCGGTGGCGCACGCCGCGCGGCACAGGGGCTGCGGCGAGGCGCTCGTGCGGGCCTGCCTGGAGCGGGCGCGGGCCGTGGAGGGCTGTGTCCGGGTGGTGCTGTCCTCGCAGCGCGCGATGCGCTCGGCCCACCGGCTCTACGAGCGCCTGGGCTTCGTGCGCACCCCGGAGCGCGACTGGAACCCGCTGCCGCATCTCGACGACATCCAGTTGATCACCTATGCGCTGACGCTCTGACACGCTGCGCAGCCGGCACGGCACACCCCGGCAACACCGCGCAGGGGCACAACATATGGGGGTGGTCGATCCACCCGGCACAAGATGTATGCTCATGCTCGCTGTCGCCGCAGGGGAATCCGGTGCGAATCCGGAACTGTCCCGCAACGGTGTACTTGTGCGTGTCCGTGCCCGTGGCCGGAGGCGCGCTCGCGTCAGTCCGAGGACCTGCCGACAGTGCGCCCGGCCGTCCGGTCCGGGCGCCTGACGTCCGGGCCTCGCGGAATGGGCCGGTGGACGCGGCGCCGTGCGCGCTCGTGTGCTGCCGCCCGCGCCCTCGCGAAGGCCCGCTGCCGAGCGAGGGAGAGCCCCCACGTGACCATCGCGCCTGCCGATCCGGCTCCAGCGACCGCGGTGGACGGTGACGGTCCCGGTGCCGCGCTGCTGCGGACCCTGACCGAGCTGACCGCCGACCTCCCCGACGCCGACCCCGGCCGGGTGGCCGCCGCCGCGCTGCGGGGCCGCTCCGCGCACGCCGACGAGGCGGAGTTGCGGGAGCTGGCCACCGAGGCGGCGGCCGGACTCATCTCCGAGGACCCCGCCTACTCGCGGCTGGCCGCCCGGCTGCTCGCCGTCGGCATCCGCGCCGAGGCCGCCTCCCAGGGCGTCACATCCTTCACCGGCTCCGTCGCCGTCGGGCACCGCGAGGGCCTGATCGCCGACCGGACCGCCGAGTTCGTACGGCGGCACGGCGAGCGCCTGGACGCCCTGGCCGACCCGGCCGCCGACGACCGCTTCGGCTACTTCGGCCTGCGCACCCTGCACAGCCGCTACCTGCTGCGGCACCCCACCACCCGCAAGGTGATCGAGACGCCCCAGCACTTCCTGCTGCGGGTAGCCGCCGGGCTCGCCGAGGACGACACCGCCCGCTCCGCCGGGGAAGTCGCCTCGCTGTACCGGCTGATGAGCCGGCTGGACTACCTCCCCTCCTCCCCCACCCTGTTCAACTCCGGCACCCGGCACCCGCAGATGTCCTCGTGCTACCTGCTCGACTCCCCCAAGGACGAGCTGGACAGCATCTACGAGCGCTACCAGCAGGTCGCCCGGCTGTCCAAGCACGCCGGCGGCATCGGCATCCCCTACTCCCGGGTCCGCGCCCGCGGTTCGCTGATCCGCGGCACCAACGGGCACTCCAACGGCATCGTCCCGTTCCTGAAGACCCTCGACGCGTCCGTGGCCGCCGTGAACCAGGGCGGCCGGCGCAAGGGCGCGGCGGCGGTCTACCTGGAGACCTGGCACGCGGACATCGAGGAGTTCCTGGAGCTGCGCGACAACACCGGCGAGGACGCGCGCCGCACCCACAACCTGAACCTCGCGCACTGGGTCCCGGACGAGTTCATGCGCCGGGTGAACGCCGACGAGCAGTGGTCGCTGTTCTCCCCCTCGGACGTGCCGGAGCTGACCGACCTGTGGGGCGAGGAGTTCGACGCCGCCTACCGCCGGGCGGAGGCGGCCGGGCTGGCCCGCAGGACCCTGCCCGCCCGGGAGCTGTACGGCCGGATGATGCGCACCCTCGCCCAGACCGGCAACGGCTGGATGACCTTCAAGGACGCCGCCAACCGCACCGCCAACCAGACCGCCGAGCCCGGGCACGTCGTGCACTCCTCCAACCTGTGCACCGAGATCCTGGAGGTCACCGACGACGGCGAGACGGCGGTGTGCAACCTGGGGTCGGTCAACCTCGGCGCGTTCGTGGACGGCGGGGACATCGACTGGGAGCGGCTGGACGAGACGGTCCGCACCGCCGTCACCTTCCTGGACCGCGTGGTCGACATCAACTACTACCCCACCGAGCAGGCGGCCCGCTCCAACGCCCGCTGGCGTCCGGTGGGCCTGGGCGCCATGGGCCTGCAGGACGTCTTCTTCAAGCTGCGCCTGCCCTTCGACTCCCCGGAGGCCAGGGCCCTGTCCACCCGTATCGCCGAGCGCGTCATGCTCGCCGCCTACGAGGCCTCCGCGGATCTCGCCGAGCGCAACGGCCCGCTGCCGGCCTGGGAGCGGACCCGCGCCGCCCGGGGCGTGCTGCACCCCGACCACTACGGCGTCGAACTCACCTGGCCCGAGCGCTGGGCGGCCCTGCGCGAGCGCGTGGCCGCCGTCGGGATGCGCAACGCGCTGCTGCTGGCCGTCGCGCCCACGGCGACCATCGCCTCGATCGCCGGCGTCTACGAGTGCATCGAGCCGCAGGTGTCCAACCTGTTCAAGCGCGAGACGCTGTCCGGCGAGTTCCTCCAGGTCAACTCCTACCTGGTCGACGACCTCAAGCAGCTGGGCGTCTGGGACGCCCGCACCCGGGAGGCGCTGCGCGAGGCGGGCGGCTCGGTGCAGGGCTTCACCTGGATCCCCGAGGAGGTGCGGCGGCTGTACCGCACGGCGTGGGAGCTCCCGCAGCGCGCCCTGATCGACATGGCGGCGGCCCGCACCCCGTTCCTGGACCAGTCCCAGTCGCTGAACCTGTTCATGGAGACGCCGACCATCGGCAAGCTCTCCTCGATGTACGCCTACGCCTGGAAGCGGGGCCTGAAGACCACGTACTACCTGCGCTCCCGCCCGGCGACCCGTATCGCCCGCGCGGCCCGCGCCGCCGTCCCCGTGCGGCAGACCGCCCCGGACCCCGAAGCGGTCGCCTGCTCCCTTGAGAACCCCGAGTCCTGCGAGGCCTGCCAGTGACCACCAGCCGCGACACCCACCTGCTCGACCCGGGCTTCGAGCTGACCCTGCGCCCCATGCGCTACCCCGACTTCTACGAGCGCTACCGGGACGCCATCAAGAACACCTGGACCGTGGAGGAGGTGGACCTGCACTCGGACGTCGCCGACCTCGCCCGGCTGAGCCCCGGCGAGCAGCATCTGATCGGCCGGCTCGTCGCGTTCTTCGCGACCGGCGACTCGATCGTCGCCAACAACCTGGTGCTGACCCTCTACAAGCACATCAACTCCCCCGAGGCGCGCCTGTACCTGAGCAGGCAGCTGTTCGAGGAGGCCGTGCACGTCCAGTTCTATCTGACGCTCCTGGACACCTATCTGCCCGACCCGGACGACCGGGCGGCCGCCTTCGCCGCGGTGGAGAACATCCCGTCCATCCGCGAGAAGGCGGAGTTCTGCTTCACGTGGATGGACTCGGTGGAGAGCATCGACCGGCTCGAGACCAGGGCCGACCGGCGCCGCTTCCTGCTCAACCTCATCTGCTTCGCCGCGTGCATCGAGGGCCTGTTCTTCTACGGCGCCTTCGCCTACGTCTACTGGTTCCGCAGCCGGGGCCTGCTGCACGGCCTGGCCACCGGCACCAACTGGGTGTTCCGCGACGAGACGATGCACATGTCGTTCGCGTTCGACGTGGTGGACACCGTGCGCAAGGAGGAGCCGGACCTGTTCGACGACGAGCTGGGCCGGCAGGTCACCGACATGCTGCGGGAGGCCGTCACGGCCGAGCTGCAGTTCGCGCGCGACCTGTGCGGTGACGGCCTCCCGGGGATGAACACCGACTCGATGCGGCAGTACCTGGAGTGCGTCGCCGATCAGCGCCTGGTGCGCCTCGGCCTGCCTCCGGTGTACGGCTCCGAGAACCCCTTCTCCTTCATGGAGCTCCAGGGGGTTCAGGAGCTCACCAACTTCTTCGAGCGGCGTCCTTCGGCGTACCAGGTGGCGGTGGAGGGCACCGTCGACCTGGACGAGGACTTCTGAGCCGGGGCGGAGGACTCCGCCCCCTCGTGTGCCGCCCGGGCCTCCTGGGCCTCGCGGATCCTGCGGTCGATGCGGCGGTCGTGCACGATGCCGATCACCGACGGCAGGACCATGAGGACCAGGAGCCCGAGGACGGCGACCATGGCGATCAGGCCTTGCAGCTGTTCCGTATCCATGAACACCACTGTCGCGCCTGATGCTCCTTACCGTGAGTGGCAGGACTGCCGTACACCTTCAATTTCCTGCCATCGAGGAGCACACTGGCGGCATGCTGAAGAACGTGGCGGCCGTCCTGCTGGACGGCGTGCACCCCTTCGAGCTCGCCGTCGTGTGCGAGGTGTTCGGGCTGGACCGCAGCGACGAGGAGCTGCCGGTGTACGACTTCGCGGTCGCCTCCGCGGAGGGCGGGACGCTGAACACCCATGTCGCCGGCCTCACCGTGTCCACCCCGCACGGGCTGGAGCGGCTGGAGGAGGCCGACCTGATCGCCGTCCCGGCCTCGGACGCCAATCTCGTCCGCGACTACCCGCCGGACCTGCTCGACGCCCTGCGCCGGGCGGTGGACCGCGGGGCCCGGGTGCTGAGCGTCTGCTCGGGCGTCTTCGTCCTGGGCGCGGCCGGGCTGCTGGACGGGCGCCGCTGCGCGGTGCACTGGCGGCACGCCGACGAGCTCGCCCGGCGCTACCCACGGGCGCGGGTCGAGCCGGACGTGCTGTACGTGGACGAGGACCCGGTGATCACCTCGGCCGGCACCGCCGCGGGCATCGACGCCTGTCTGCACATCGTGCGCAAGGAGCAGGGGCCGGAGGTCGCCAACAGGATCGCCCGGCGGATGGTGGTGCCGCCGCACCGCGACGGCGGGCAGGCACAGTACATCGAGCGGCCGCTGCCGCGGCCCTGCGACACCGTCGGCGAGGTGCTGGTGTGGATGGAGCAGCACCTCGACCAGGACGTCACCGTGGAACAGCTCGCCGCCCGCGCCCATATGTCGCCGCGGACCTTCGCCCGCCGCTTCCAGCAGGAGACGGGCACGACGCCGTACCGCTGGATCCTGCGCCAGCGCGTGCTGCTGGCGCAGGAGTTGCTGGAGGCGACGGACGAGACCATGGACGCCATCGCCGACCGGGCCGGCTTCGGGACGGCCGCCGCGCTGCGGCACCAGTTCGTCCGGGCGCTCGGCACCACGCCGAACGCCTACCGGCGCGCGTTCCGGGGCCCTCGGGCCGCCTGACCGCGCGCCGGGCGGCGCCGGCGGCCGGTCAGCGGGCGACGGGCCGTACCAGCAGGTTGTGCGGGCGCAGGGTGATGCCCACCCGGACCGCGTCGTTCGACCCGGCGACCTGCTCCAGGCGGAAGCCGGTCGCCACCGCCGCCGTGAAGAGGCTCAGCAGAGCCATGGAGAAGTGGTCGCTCGGGCACTTGCGGTTGCCCACGCTGAAGGGGCGCATGGCGTATTTCGGTACGTCCTTGGAACGTTCCGGACGCCACCGGTCGGGGTCGAACTCCAGGTGGTCCGCGTACGACCGCGGATCGCGCTGGATGGCGTACGGACTGTAGATGATGTCCGCCCCGGCCGGAATGCGATACCCACCGAGTTCCGTGTCGGCGACCGCGCGGCGGGTCAATATCCATACCGCCGGGCGCAAACGCATCGTCTCGACGATGACATTGTTGGTGTGGGTGAGAGCGCGGACGTCGTCGAATCCGACGGGTCGGCCATTGGTCGCCGATTCGACCTCCGCACGGATGCGGTCGGCGTGTTCGGGATGCGCGGCGAGTGCCTGAAGCAACCACATGATCGTGGAAGCGATGGTTTCGCTGCCGGGGGTGAGGATGGCGACCACCTGGTCGTGGATCTCCTGCTCCCCGATGGGCTCGCCATTGTCGTCGGTCGCCTCCAGCAATGCCGTCAGCAAATCATCCGGCTTTTGACCGGATGCGCGGCGCTCCGCGACGATCTCGTCCACGAGGAGATGCAAATCGGCCAGCGCCCGGTTGAATTCCCGGTTGCCCGGCAGCGGCAGCCGGTACAGCGGCCCGAGCGGGACGACCATCCGCTGGTACATCCCGCGGAAGACGGTGGCGAGCGCGCCGCACAGCCGCTCGGCCCGCTCGTCCATGAACTGGCCGCGCAGCAGGCAGCGGGCGGCCACGCGCACCGCGAAGCGGAAGGACTCCGAGGTGCAGTCGACGACCTCGCCGGAGCGCCAGCGCCTGGTCAGCGCGTGCGTCTCCGCCTCCATGATCGGCCCGTACTCCGGGATCGCGTCGAGCCGGAAGGCGGGCTGGATGGTGCGGCGCTGGCGCCGGTGCAGGGCGCCGTTGGCCGTGGCCACGCCCTGCCTGCCCAGCAGGTCCTCCAGGGACTCCCACAGCGGCCCTGAGATGATGTAGTCGGGGCTGAGGGCCACCGCCCCGGTCAGGGCCGGCGTGGTGACGGCGTACACCGTCTTCGGACCCAGCCGCAGCCGGACCACGTCGCCGTGGTCGCGCAGCTGGGCCATGAAGGCCAGCGGGTCGCGGACCAGCTTCAGACCGTGCCCGAACACCGGGACGGCGCCGCCCGCGACGGGCGGTTCGGCCGGACCGGCGGCCGCCTTGCGCGACGTGCCGGGCGTCTCGGGTTTCACCGACTCGACGGTCATTTCTCACCTGCCGCTTCGTTGTTGACGTACGGGGGCGTGGACCGGTCGTCCCAGCTGTCCACCGCGTAGCGGCCGGACTCGTGGTGGAACCAGTAGACGGAACTGAACCAGTTCCGCATATTGCCGACACAGGCCCGTACGGCGGCGCCGAGTTCCTTTCCCCGTACCGTGCCGTCCGCGAGGTCGTCGGCGAAGCGTAATGCCTCACGCTCGGCGACGATGAATTCGGAGATGCATTCCTCGACGCGTCGCCTGATTTCGGTGATCGCCTGCTCCAGGGTCAGCCCCTCATGGGTGACGAGACTGATTCCGAGATTGTGCACCTCGTCGCCCGCGATTTCCTTGGGCAGCGAGCACAGGTCGTTGTACCAGGCGGCGAATTCCTGGCTGAGCAGTGCCGGGCGCCGGTATGCGCGGTTCTTCCGCACGGCGGCCGGGAGTTCCAGTCCCGCGCTCGGCTCCAGCAGGTCGGTCCAGATCCAGTGCGCGAAGGTGAGCCGGCGCAGCGCCAGGTATTCCTCGACCGTGGGGATGACGCCCTCGGTGCGGTTGTGGAACTCCCGGTCGTACGCCTCGATCACCGCGTGGAAGTGGCGCGCGAAGCGGGCGTTCCACCGCGCCGACAGGAACGAGTAGAGCCGCAGCACGCTGTCCGCGAACCCCGCCACCAGGGCGTCCCGGTGGTGCAGGTGCTCCTTGGGGGAGTCGAGGGCCGCGTGCAGCGCCCTGCGCAGCCGGCGCCAGGCGGCGGGCCGGCCGTGGACGATGTCGCGGTCGTGGCGGTCGTCCCAGACGAAGAACCACGCGCTGTAGTCGGCGATCGCCTGGAGGACCTCGTCGGGGGCGCCGAGGTAGTACCCCGCCATGAGGTCGGTGTAGCACAGGCCGTCGGCATATTCCTCCACCTTGTCCGCCGGCATCAGCCGCTTTTCCAGCAGCCAGCAGCGGGTCTTCTCCTGTAGCTCCGGCCAATAGGCGTGCAGTTGCCTGGGAAACGCGGTCTCGATCACCGGCAGGGCGAGCGCCGGTGGAACGGCGAGCGCCGTCGCCGCCGCCCTGGATGTGGTGCTGTGTGGGAAAGCTGGCACGAACAAACCCCTCTCAGCCGCCGGTCGCGTACGCCCCTTACGTCGTGCCGGGCGCACGCCGTCGCATATCCCCGCACTATCCATTCAGCACCACAACTGACCGGTCTGGGAACGGATTTGGCTCAGCCGCTCCACCGGGATGCGGAGAATCACCCCTTGTGTGGCTGAATATGAATCAATAAGTGTGCACAAGGGATCGATTGTGCGACGCACACACGAACGGCGCCCACCGGACAACCGCCGGCGGGCGCCGTGTGCACGGGGAACTTGAGCCCCGACTGCCGCGAGGGGCTCAGTCGTTGGCGACCACCGGGTAGCGCGGCTCGTTCTCGGCCATCTGCCGCAGCGCGTCCTTGCGCTCGCGCTTGGACAGCCGGTCGATGTAGAGGTAGCCGTAGAGGTGGTCGGTCTCGTGCTGCAAACACCGGGCGAAGTAACCGGTGCCGCGCACCTTGATCGGGTTGCCCTTCTCGTCCTGCCCGGTGACCTCGGCGTAGTCGGGGCGGGCGAGCGGCGCGTAGGCGGTGGGCACGGACAGGCAGCCCTCGTTGCTGTCGTCCAGCCGGCGCCGCTCCGCGGGCAGCTCGACCAGCTTCGGGTTGCAGACCACGCCGACGTGCCGGACGCCCTCGTCGTCGGGGCAGTCGTAGACGAAGACCTTCAGGTCGACGCCGATCTGGTTGGCGGCCAGGCCCACGCCCTCGGCGGTGCGCTGGCTGGCGAACATGTCCGCGACCAGCTGCTGGAGCTCCTCGCCGAACTCGGTGACGTCCCGGCACTCCTTGTGCAGCACCGGGTTGCCGACGACCGTGATCGGACGCGAGGTGCCCCGCTCGCGCCAGGCCGTCTCGCGCTCCTCGGTGTCCTCGGTGTCGATGACGAAGCCCTCGTCGTCCACGGGGAGCACGCCCGCGTGCTGCTGATCGGTGTCCTGCTGCGCCATGACCGACGTACGCCTTCCTGCAAGCCTGGGGAAACCTACGGGTACAGCCTAAAGGTCACCGTGCCCGGTCATGGGCTCAGCAGACTTCCTCGAGGTCCCGCCAGTCCCGCGAGTCCGGGCTGTCCGCCACCCAGCCGTCCAGCAGGCCCCGCACCAGTGAGGCGGGGGCCGCCAGTCCGCACTCGCGCTCGGGCACCCACAGCTGCCCGTCGGTGCGGTGGCCGAGCGGTCCGGGATGCCCCGGCTCGCTGTGGTCGTGCGGGTCGAGGTGCACGCCGTCGCCCTCGTCGGACGGCATCCGCGACTCCGAGCACATCCGGCACAGCAGCCGCACGGAGGACGACCAGTCCTCGGCGGCGAAGCCCGCGTCGGCGGCGAGCTGCTCCAGGGCGTCCCGGTCGGCCTCGGTGGCGGCCTCCAGCAGCACCACCCAGGTGGGCACCGGTGAGGGCGCCCACAGCTCGATCTCGTCGAAGACGGGGTAGGTGTGCCCGGCCGCGGTGGTCCGCTCGCCGTGCGGCACACCGTCGTGCAGGACGACCTCGCCCCAGCGCCGTCCCGAGGACGGCAGCGGAATGGACAGCACCTCGATCCGGGCCGGGTCCAGCCGCCGGCCCCACACCACCTCGGCCTCGCCCTCCGGCGACAGCCGCACGGCCGCGCTGCCCAGCTCCATGCCCACCGGCTCCCCGGTGGCGGCCACTCCCCCGGGCACCTTCAGCCCGTACGCCTGCCAGGCCCGCCGGGCCAGCGGCCAGTCCTGCAGGGCGGTGGCGGCGATGCCCACGTTCCACCAGTCGGGCGCCCCGGTCTCCCGCTCCAGCAGGGCCACGGCCCGCAGTCCCGCCGTCCTGGCCTGCTCCCAGTCGTGCCGGAACTTGTGCAGCAGGGCCAGGTTGAACCAGGACTCCGACAGCCACGGCTCCAGATCGGCGGCACGCGTCAGAAGTGCCCCCGCGTCCTCGTACCGGCCGTCACCGATCAGGGTGAACGCCCGGTCGGTGGCCTGCCGCCAGGAGGCGGAGGGCCGGTGCCGTCCCTTTCCGAAGATCCTCACGATTCCCGCCTGCCAGTTCCGTTCAGTGGGCTGGCTTCTGCCCCCGGACAGCCTCTCATTCGCATCCAACCACGTGCCGTTGGAAGGGCGCTCATTACCCATGGGTTACCCCGCGCCGGGCAGCGTCAGACAGTCCCGCGCGAGCACTCTGGCCAGTGACTCCACCACCTCGGGGGCGTACTCGCCCGCGCCGGCCAGCCGCAGCTCCTCCAGCGCCTTCAGGCCCCCGCCGGGCCCGGCGGCGCGCGCCTTCTCCTCGTAGGCGTTCACCGCGCGCACGATCCGCGCGGACAGCGGCTGCTCCCGGCAGGGGTCGGCCTGCCGCTCCACGACCACCGCGACCTCGGCGTCCACCCCGGTCTGCCGGACCACGGCCCCGCCGAGCAGCGCGATGCGCCGCTGCTCGGCGGCGGGCAGGCCGGCCGTCGCGCCGGCGGGCACCGGGTCGACCAGGCTGAGCTGCCCGATGTCGTGCATCAGGGCCGCGTGCTCCAGGACCGTCAGCTCCGGCCCGGACAGTCCCAGGTCCCGCCCCACGGCCCGGCTGAGCGCGGCGACCCGGCGGGCGTGCCCGGCCGGGGTGCAGCCGGCCACCTCGGTGGCCCGGGCCAGGCAGGCGATGGTCTGCCGGTAGGTGGCCCGCACGGCCGCGTACCGCCGGTAGGACAGCTGGGTGAGCAGCAGCGGCACCGAGAACACGGGCAGCGCCCACAGGCCCACCACGGCGACCGCGAGGGCCATCACCGCGCCGGTCGCGCACACCGCGGAGCCGATCCCGAGCAGCCCCCGCAGTTCCTCCCGCAGCAGCGGACCGAACGGCCACCCGGTACGGCCGTGGGCGGAGGCGGCCGCGAGCACGGCGCCGCACAGGGCGGTCAGCACCAGCAGCGCGACCAGCAGCACGGCGTAGGCGGGGCCGCCCCACTCCCGGAACACGCCTCGGCCGTACAGCGGTTGGAAGCAGACGGCGGCGAACGCGACGGTCAGCACCCGGCGCGCGAGGTGGTCCAGGCTCGGGCTCCGGCCCCGCGCGATGTGCGGCACGCTGCCGAGCAGACCGGCGGCGAGCACCACGGCGACCACCTGGAAGGCGCCGTGGTGGGTGGGCCGCCCCGCGTCCTCGCCGAGCAGCGCGTACGACAGCGCCCCGGCGGCCCCGAGCGGCGCGGCCTCGCGGACGTCCGGGCCGCTCCACCGGGTGACCTCCCCGACCAGCACCAGCGCCCCGAAGGCGAGCGCGGCCCCCGGCTCCTCCAGCCCGGTCCACAGGGTGACGGTCAGGGACAGCACGGCCACCGCGAGGGCACAGCCGCGCACGGCCGGCAGCGGGCCGGGCCGGCTCACCGGCGTGCCTCCTGGGGGCCGGGCACGGCGGGGGACGCCGGGGGCGCGGGCCCGTCGTCGTCGGCGGTGACGGCCGGGTGCCAGCCGTACCGGGTCAGCGCCCGCACCAGCGCGGCCACCACGCGCGGATCGAACTGCGTCCCGGCGCAGCGCTCCAGCTCGGCGACCGCGGCCCGCACCGGGCGGCCCCGGCGGTAGGACCGGGTGGACGTCATCGCGTCGAAGGCGTCGGCGACGGCCACCACCCGGGCGCACTCGGGGATCTGGCCGCCCGTCAGCCCGTAGGGGTATCCGGTCCCGTCCAGCCGCTCGTGGTGGTGGAGGATGGCCGAGCGGGCCTCGCCGAGGAAGGAGATGCCGCGCACCATCTCGTGGCCGTACTCGGGGTGCAGCTCGATCACCCGCCGCTCCTCGGGCGTCAGCGGCCCGTCCTTGCGCAGCAGCCGGGTGGGCACGCCCAGCTTGCCCACGTCGTGCAGGATGCCGGCGAAGCGGAGCACCTCGACGCGCTCGTCGTCCATGCCGAGTTCGCGGGCGATGAGCATCGAGGCGTGCCCGACCCGCTCGCTGTGGCCGCGGGTGTAGCCGTCCTTGATGTCGACGGCCTGCACCAGCGCCCGGATCGTCGCCCGGTGGGCGGCGCGCTCGCGGTGGTACTGGGCGTAGACCCACCAGGACACGCACATCGGCAGCAGGACCAGCAGGGCGGCGACGGGACCGTACGGGCTGCGCCAGAGCACGGCCATCATCAGCCCGGCGAGCCCCTGCACCGCGATCGGCGCCAGCGACCGGGCGAACAGCCCCTGCCAGGCCCGCCGTACGGGGACCTGCTCGGCGAGCGCGAGGATGCCGCCGTCGAGCGCGGTCAGCACCAGGCAGAAGGCGGCCACGGCGGCCGCGGCGGGGACGAGGACGTAGGGGAAGTCGGAGCCGGTGACGGCGTCCCGGCCGCCGAGCGCCCAGTGCGTCCGGCCGGCCGCCCAGGCCGCCAGGGCGAGCTGGGCCGCCCGCCAGACACGGCGCAGTGCCTCGGGCCGCTGCCCGGCCCGGGTGAGCAGGGCGCCGGGCAGCGGGACGAGCGCGGCGGCCGGTGGCGGCAGCAGGAAGACCGCCGCGAGCAGCACGGGGTAGAAGGGCCCGGCGAGGCTGCGCGGGGCGAGCTGCCGGCAGCCGGCGTACACCGCGGCGAGCAGGGCGACCGCCCACCAGGGGACGTGGGTCAGCGGCAGGGGCAGCAGACAGGCCAGGGCGCCGAGGACGGTGCAGGCGACGTACGCACGGGCCCGTGGTGGAACCGCATCCATGACGCCCCTCCCCGGTCATGCCTGTCCACGGCCTGTGAGCCTAGGGCGGGCACGGGGGACCCGCGGGCCGATAACCCGCGGATTAGCACGTACGAGTGACGTACGGGGCCCCTGGTCAGGGCGGCGCCGGGGCGGTCAAGGCGGCGCCGGGCGGCGGCCAGGACGACTGGGGCGACCCGGGCGGTCAGGACGACCGGGGCGGTCAGGACTCCTGCGGTGTGACCGGCGCCGCGGTGACGTCGCGGTCGGGGACCGTTCCGCCGGAGCGGATCAGCTCGATCCGTCCCATGACCTTCGCGCGCAGGTCGGCGGGTACGTCGTCATGTCCGCAGCACCGCTTGACCAGCTTCTTCACGGCCTGCTCCAGGCCGTACTTCTCCAGGCACGGCGAGCACTCCTCGAAGTGGTGCTCGAACTTGGTGCGATCGACTTCCGGCATCTCACTGTCGAGGAACTCGTAGAGATGATCGAGTACCTCACTGCAGTCCGTCTCGTGCGGCTCTCCGCAGCTCATGAGCCCGAGCCTTTCGCTTCGTTCGACTCTCCGGCACCGGCGGGGACCAGGCCGCGCTCGCGGGCGTAGTCCTCGAGCATGCCGCGCAGCTGACGGCGGCCCCGGTGCAGCCGGGACATCACCGTACCGATGGGTGTCCCCATGATGTCCGCGATCTCCTTGTACGCAAAGCCCTCGACGTCCGCGAGATAGACGGCGATGCGGAATTCCTCGGGGATCGCCTGGAGCGCTTCCTTCACGTCCGAGTCCGGCAGGTGGTCGAGCGCCTGCGACTCGGCGGAACGCAGACCGGTCGACATGTGCGACTCGGCGCGGGCGAGCTGCCAGTCCTCGATCTCCTCCGCGGCGCTGCGCTGGGGCTCGCGCTGCTTCTTGCGGTAGGAGTTGATGAAGGTGTTGGTGAGGATCCGGTACAGCCACGCCTTCAGGTTGGTGCCCTCGCGGAACTGGTGGAAGGACGCGTACGCCTTGGCGTACGTCTCCTGCACCAGGTCCTCGGCGTCCGCCGGGTTGCGGGTCATGCGCAGCCCGGCCGAGTACATCTGGTCGAGGAATTCGAGCGCGTCCCGCTCGAAGCGCGCGCTGCGCTCGGCGGTCGACTCCGGGGACGTGCCCATGCCCATGCCCTGGCCCTCGGGCTGCTCCGCCAGGCCGTTGTCGGTCCCTGCGTCGGTACCGGGAACCGGACCCACCTCCTCAAGCGATGTCGTGGGACCGAGAGAGATCCCACTCGAATCGGAGGATAGACGACGACCCGTGCCTGCCGCCGCTCGAATCGGAGCGGCCTTGGCCGCGTACAGCACGGTCCAGTCCAGGTCACCGCGGCTGCTGCGGTCCGGGCATACGGTCGAACCCATGCGTCGGACTTCCTCTCCTGTGGCGGCGCTGGTACCCCAGCGGTTCTGACGGCCACAACAGCGCGGCCCGGCCGGGCATTCCCAGGCCGTCACCCGAGTGACGCGGTCCACCGCGCCACGCCGTCGGTGACGGTCCGCAGCGCCTGCTCCGGACTGGTGGCGGCGCGTTTCGGGACGCCGAGGCCGTGGTCGCCGTACGCCACCTCGACCAGCTCGTAGGGGCCCCGCGGGAACTCCGCCGGCCTGCCGAACGGGTCGTTGCCGCCCTGCACGACGAGCGTGGGGAGCGCGGCGGCGGCGTCCAGCAGCTCCCCGGCGCGGGACTTCTCCGGCCTGCCCGGCGGGTGCAGGGGGAAGCTCAGGGCCAGCACCGCGCGGGCGCCCAGCTCGGCCGCCGTGCGGCAGGCGACGCGCGCGCCCGCGCTGCGGCCGCCGGAGACGACCGGGGCCCCGGGGGCGGTGAGGGCCGGCCAGACCCCGCGCCAGCCGGTGTCCAGCGTCTTCGGCGAGGGCGCCAGCTTCCGGCCGGCCACCCGCCAGGGCTGCTCGACGAGCGCGACGGTGACGCCGTGCTCCGGCAGTGTCCGGGCGAGGGCCTGGAGGTCACGGGCCTCGACGCCGCCGCCGGCTCCGTGCCCGAGGGCGAGGACGAGCCGGGGCCGGGCGGCCCGGTACCAGGTGATCCGGGCGGCGCCCGCCGGGGTCTCGACGGTTTCGGCGGCTGCGGTGCTCAGGTCGGGGGTCACGTCAGAAGAGTGTGCCCTCTTCCGGGGCGGCCAGCTCCTTGAGCAGCTCGGGGCCGTTGTTGCGCACATTGCTCACCGCGGTGGACACGGGGTACGCCCGCATCAGCCCGGGGGGCGGGGGCGCGAGCAGCCCGCGCAGCTCCGCCACGTCGGTGCGGGCGGGGTCCAGCCAGGCGTCCCAGCGGTCGGGCGTGAGCATCAGCGGCATCCGGGGATGGATGTCGGACAGCGAGCGCGGGCCCTCGGCGGGGGCCACCGCCAGCGGGGTCGTCTCCGCCTCGGTGGTGATCACCGAGCAGGTCGCCCACCAGGCCCGCGGGTGGTCGTCGGGCAGCGTGCGGTCCCGCCAGAACTCGTACAGCCCCGCCATCGCGAAGACCGAGCCGTCCGCCGGGGTGACGAAGTACGGCTGCTTGCGCGGCCGCTTCCGCTTGCCCTCGACCTCCAGGTCCCGCTCCTGGGCGCCGGTGACCCACTCGTAGTACCCGTCGGCGGGCACGATGCAGCGGCGGGCCGCGAAGGCCCGGCGGTACGACGGCTTCTCGTGCACGGTCTCCGCACGGGCGTTGATCATCCGGGCGCCGCCCTCGGGGCTCTTGGCCCAGGACGGCACCAGACCCCACCTCAGCCGGCGCAGCTGGCGAACCGGACGCGGGTCCGCCGCGTCCTTCACAGGACGGTCGAGGACCACGGGGACCTCCTTCGTCGGAGCCACGTTGTAGTCCGGCGCGAAGCTCTCCCGCGGCTCCCTCCCTCCGGCCGCCCCGTCCGTGCCGTCCGTGCCGTCCGTGGCCTCCGCGCCGTCCGTGGCCTCCGTGACGTCCGTGACGTCCGGGGGGACCAGCTCGATCTCAAAGATTCCCGCGAGATCCTCGGGTCCACGACTCGCCGCATACCGTCCGCACATACGTGCCACACTGCCAGATCCGGTACGGAGCAAGGGAGCCACTCGCCGAACATGGACAGCACCGCATCCACCGCGCTGCCCGACATCTGGGACCGCCTCACCGGCACCCAGCCCGACCCCGACCTGTGGGTGGTGCTGGCCACCGCGGCCGCCGCCCTCGCCGTCGTCGTCCCGCACGGCCCGTGGCGGCTGTCCCGGAACGCGATCACCATCGCCCACGAGGGCGGCCACGGACTGGTGGCGCTGCTCACCGGCCGCACCCTGACCGGCATACGCCTGCACTCCGACACCAGCGGCCTCACCGTGAGCCGGGGCAAGCCGCACGGCATCGGCATGATCCTCACCGCCGCCGCCGGCTACACCGCTCCCCCGCTGCTGGGCCTGGGCGGCGCGGCGCTGCTCGCGGCCGGGCGCATCACCCTGCTGCTGTGGGCCGCCACCGCCCTGCTGCTGGCCATGCTGGTGATGATCCGCAACGCCTACGGGGCGCTGACCGTGATCGTCACCGGTGGCGCGTTCCTGCTGGTGTCCTGGCTGGCCGGGCCGCAGGTGCAGGCGGCCTTCGCGTACGCCGTGGTGTGGTTCCTGCTGCTGGGCGGGGTGCGCCCGGCCTTCGAGCTGCAGGCCAAGCGGGCGCACGGGGACGCCGGCGACTCCGACGCGGACCAGCTGTCCCGGCTGACCCATGTGCCCGCGGGAATGTGGCTCTTCCTGTTCCACGCGGTGTCGCTGTGCTCCCTGATGGGCGGGGGGCGCTGGCTGCTCGGGCTGTGATCACGGCCCGCCCGGACTGCGGCCGGTCCCACCGCCTCCTTATAAAGTGGGCCCATGGCCCCGAACAACGCGCACACCGCCCTCTGGCCCGCCCCGCACGCGAGCGGAGCCGTCGACGCGACGGTCCACGTTCCGGGGTCGAAGTCGGTCACCAACCGCGCCCTGGTGCTCGCCGCCCTGGCCTCCGAGCCGGGCTGGCTGCGCCGCCCGCTGCGCTCCCGCGACACGCTGCTGATGGCGGGCGCCCTGCGCACGATGGGCGTGGGCATCGAGGAGACCGTGTCCTCCGCCTCCGGGGCGGGCGGCTCGGGCGAGGCGTGGCGGGTGATCCCCGCGGGGCTGCACGGCCCCGCCACGGTCGACGTGGGCAACGCCGGCACGGTCATGCGCTTCCTGCCCCCGGTGGCCGCGCTGGCCGACGGCCCCATCCGGTTCGACGGCGACCCGAGGTCGTACGAGCGTCCGCTGCACGGCGTGATCGACGCGCTGCGCGTCCTGGGCGCCCGGATCGACGACGACGGCCGCGGCGCGCTGCCGCTGACGGTGCACGGCAGCGGGGCGCTGGACGGCGGTCCGGTGGAGATCGACGCCTCCTCCTCGTCGCAGTTCGTCAGCGCCCTGCTGCTGTCCGCCCCGCGCTTCAACCAGGGCGTGGAGGTCCGGCACGTGGGCGCGACGCTGCCGTCGATGCCGCACATCCGGATGACCGTCGACATGCTGCGCGCGGTCGGCGCCCAGGTGGACACCCCCGAGTCGGGCGGCGAGCCGAACGTCTGGCGGGTCACTCCGGGCGCGCTGCTGGGCCGGGACCTGACGGTGGAGCCGGACCTGTCCAACGCGCAGCCGTTCCTGGCGGCGGCGCTGGTGACCGGCGGCAAGGTGGTGATCCCCGACTGGCCCGCCCGGACCACCCAGCCGGGTGACCGGCTGCGGCAGATCTTCACCGAGATGGGTGGCTCCTGCGAGCTCACCGAGTACGGCCTGCTGTTCACCGGGTCGGGGTCCGTGCACGGCATCGACGTGGACCTGAGCGAGGTCGGCGAGCTGACCCCGGGCATCGCGGCCGTCGCCGCCCTGGCGGACTCGCCCTCGACCCTGCGCGGAGTGGCCCATCTGCGGCTGCACGAGACCGACCGGCTGGCCGCGCTGACCAAGGAGATCAACGAGCTCGGCGGCGACGTCACCGAGACGGCCGACGGCCTGCACATCCGCCCGCGCCGGCTGCACGGCGGGATCTTCCACACCTACGAGGACCACCGCATGGCGACCGCCGGTGCGATCATCGGCCTGGCGGTCGAGGGGGTGCAGATCGAGAACGTGGCGACGACGGCGAAGACCCTCCCGGACTTCCCCGACCTGTGGACCGCGATGCTCGGGGCGGCGTAGGGACGCGGGGAGCACGTCATGCGCCGCTACGGCAAGCACACCGACGAGGACGACATCCGCGCCCGGCCCAACCGCCGCGGCAACCGGCCCCGCACCCACATCCGGCCCAAGCACGAGGACGCCGCCGAGGGCATGGTGCTCACCGTGGACCGGGGGCGCCTGACGTGCCTCGTCGACGGCCGTACCGTCGTCGCGATGAAGGCCCGCGAACTCGGGCGCAAGGCGGCGGTCGTGGGCGACCGGGTGGCCCTGGTCGGCGACCTGTCGGGGCAGAAGGACACCCTGGCGCGCATCGTGCGCATCGCGGAGCGCAGCTCGGTGCTGCGCCGCACCGCGGACGACGACGACCCCTACGAGCGGGTGGTCGTGGCCAACGCCGACCAGCTGGCCGTCGTCACCGCGCTGGCCGACCCCGAGCCGCGCCCGCGGCTGATCGACCGCTGCCTGGTGGCGGCCTACGACGGCGGTCTCACGCCGCTGCTGGTCATGACCAAGTCGGACCTGGCCCCGCCGGACAAGCTCCTCGAGCTGTACGGGGCGCTGGACATCCCCTACGTCGTCACCAGCCGGGCCGAACTGGAGAACGGGGACGCGGCCGACCGGGTGCGCGAGCATCTGGACGGCAAGGTCACGGCGTTCGTGGGCCACTCCGGTGTCGGCAAGACGACGCTGGTCAACGCGCTGGTGCCAGAGGAGCGGCGCCGGAGCACGGGGCATGTGAACGCGGTGACGGGCCGGGGCCGGCACACCACCACCTCGGCGCTCGCGCTGCCGCTCACGGGGGCCGACGGCTGGGTCGTCGACACCCCGGGCGTACGGTCGTTCGGCCTGGCGCACGTCGACCCGTCCCGGGTCATCCACGCCTTCCCCGACCTGGAGCCGGGCACGGAGGGCTGTCCGCGCGCGTGCAGCCACGACGAGCCGGACTGCGCGCTGGACGCGTGGGTGGCCGAGGGGCACGCGGACCCGGCGCGGCTGTACTCGCTGCGCCGCCTGCTGGCCACGCGGGAGCGCACGGAGGGCGACTGAGCGCGCCGGGCGGGCGCCCGGCCGGGCGAGTGATCGGCCGGCAGGCAGGGCGGATGGCCGCTCGCCGGATCGTGCGGCGGACCGGTCCCGTGGGGTGGCCGGGACCCGCTCCGACCTCCGCGTTGTTTGCGTACGGCGTGGCACGGCAAGTGCATAATCGCACGGAGCCGGATCCGGACTCGCCCGAGACATGATGTGACGCGGTCACGGCACGCGAACGCACGGGAGGACAGCACATGGCGTGGCTGCTGGTCATCGTGGCCGGGTTGCTCGAAACCGGTTTCGCCGTGTGCCTGAAGCTGTCGCACGGCTTCACCCGGCTCTGGCCGACCATCGCGTTCTGCTGTTTCGCCCTCGGCAGCTTCGGGCTCCTCACCCTGTCCCTGAAGAAGCTCGACGTGGGTCCCGCGTACGCGGTGTGGACGGGCATCGGCGCGGCCGGCACCGCGATCTACGGCATGATTTTCCTCGGCGACCTGGTGTCCACCCTCAAGATCGTCTCGATCAGTCTCGTCATCATCGGCGTGATCGGATTGCAGCTGTCCGGTTCCGCGCACTGAGCCGGGGCCGGTGGCGGGTGGCTCAGACCGGCTGGCGGTGCAGCACCCCGCGCACGAGTTCGGCGACCCCTCCCTCCCCCGGCGGGGCCGCCACGCAGGACAGGGCCAGGCGCATCACCAGTTCGCAGGCGCGGCCCAGGTCGGCGGTGTCCGCCCGGGAGGTGCCGAAGCCGGTCATCGAGGTCACGGCGCGGTCGCGCACCAGCGCCAGGAAGTCGGCGGGCGAGGGCAGCGGCCCGTCCGCCCGGCGCTGCGCGGGCACGGCGGAGGTGGACGGCACGGCCGACAGCGTCGGCGTGGGCAGCCGCTCGCTCCAGCAGCCGGTGAGCATCGCCTTCACCAGCGCGTTCTCCCGGGCGGCGGTGACGGTCCACTCGGCGGCCGCGATCAGCCGCTCGCGCGGGTCGGTGTGGGTGGCGAGCGCCCGCTCGGCCCCGGCGAGGTAGCCGTCCGCCTCTCTCCTCACCAGCGCCCTGGCCAGCCCGTCCTTGCTGCCGAACTCGTTGTACAGCGTCTGCCGGGACACTCCGGCCGTCGCGGCCACGTCCACCATCCGCACGGCGGACCACGGCCGGCGCGCCAGTGCCGTATAGGCGGCGTCGAGCAGGGATTCCCGCGCTGCAGGCATCATCGCCTCCCTGGGGCGAGCGACTTAGCGCCCAGATTTGACGGGCGATGACGCACTGTCAAGGGTCCGCGACCCTCAGGAGGGGCGCTTGTCGGCCACGTGCGGCGGGCAGGCGACCACGTGCGGCGGGCAGGCGGGCAAGCGGCCCGTGCGGCGTGCGGGCGGGCAGGCGGCCCGTGCGGCGTGCGGGCGGGCAGGCGAGCGGGCGGTCACTGCGGCCGAGCCGCCCAGGCGGCCACCACGGGGAAGGCGCGCCGTCCGCCCCCGTACCCCCTGTGGCCTCGTGTCCCCCGGACGGATACGGTTCCTTCCATGCCGGACTACCTCGACGACCTGCGCCTGGCCCACGTTCTCGCGGACGCGGCCGACGCCGCCACCATGGACCGCTTCAAGGCCCTCGACCTCAAGGTCGAGACCAAGCCGGACATGACCCCGGTCAGCGAGGCGGACAAGGCGGCCGAGGAGCTGATCCGCGGCCAGTTGCAGCGCGCCCGCCCGCGCGACGCGGTCCTCGGCGAGGAGTACGGCATCGAGGGCACAGGTCCCCGCCGCTGGGTGATCGACCCGATCGACGGCACCAAGAACTACGTCCGCGGCGTTCCGGTCTGGGCCACGCTGATCTCGCTGATGGAGGCGGGCGAGGGCGGTTACCAGCCCGTGGTCGGCGTGGTCTCCGCCCCCGCCCTCGGACGCCGCTGGTGGGCCGCCAAGGGCCACGGCGCCTTCAGCGGGCGCAGTCTGTCGCAGGCGACCCGGCTGCACGTCTCGCGCGTGGCGCGGCTTTCCGACGCCTCCTTCGCGTACTCCTCGCTCAGCGGCTGGGAGGAGCAGGGCCGGCTGGGCGGCTTCCTGGACCTGACCCGCGAGGTGTGGCGCACCCGTGCCTACGGCGACTTCTGGCCGTACATGATGGTCGCCGAGGGCTCGGTCGACCTCTGCGCCGAACCCGAGCTGTCGCTGTGGGACATGGCGGCGAACGCGATCGTCGTCACCGAGGCCGGCGGCACCTTCACCGGCCTGGACGGCCGCCCGGGCCCGCACAGCGGCAACGCCGCCGCGTCGAACGGGCTGCTGCACGACGAGATGCTGGAGTATCTCGACCGGCGCCGCTGAGCCGTTCGACTCGCCCGCGCACGCCCCCCAACTGACCGCGTACGCCCTCTTGTTGACCCGTGCTTTACCTGCGACTCTGAGAGTCCCCCCACTTGTGAACTTGTGAATCCTTGCACTAGCGGGATTCCTCGAGGAGGTGGCTCCATCCCATGCTCGTCCGCGACGCCATGAGCACGGTGGTCCTCACCATCGGCCCCGCCCACACCCTCCGTCAGGCCGCAAGGCTGATGTCCGCCCGCCGGGTCGGCGCGGCGGTGGTCCACGACCCCGACGCCGGCGGCATCGGCATCCTCACCGAACGCGACATCCTCAACTCCGTCGGCCAGGGCCAGAGCCCGGACACGGAGCACGCCCACGCCCACACCACCACCGACGTCGTGTTCGCGGCGCCGTCCTGGACGCTGGAGGAGGCGGCCCGCACCATGGCGCACGGCGGCTTCCGCCACCTGATCGTCCTGGACCGCGGCGAGGTGGCCGGCATCGTCTCGGTCCGCGACCTCATCCGCTGCTGGGCCCCGGCCCGGGAGCGGGCGGAGCAGGCGCTGCCCGCCTGAGCGGTACGCCGGGGTGTCCGCCGGGCCCGGCACCCGGCGGACGCCCGGGCGCATGCCGGTGGGCCGGACCCCCGAGGGAGCCCGGCCCACCGCCTGCGGCACGCGGTCCAGGTGCCGGGGATCAGCCGCGCAGCGCCTGCACGGCCACCTCCAGCCGCTTGCCGAAGTCACCGTCCGCCCGGCGGAAGTTGTCGATCGCGCGCTCGACGATGTCCTCGCGCGAGACCTTGGAGATGGCGCCCGCCAGGTTGCCGATCAGCCGCTCCCGCTCCTCCTGCGTCATCAGCCGGTAGAGGTTGCCGGCCTGGACGAAGTCGTCGTCCTCGGCGTGCCGCGGCGTCTCGTGGTCACCGGTGGCGCCGGCGACCGCGATCGGCTGCCACAGCGGCCGGTCGGTCTGGAAGGGGCCGCCGAAGCTGTTGGGCTCGTAGTTCTTCGCGCCCTTGTGCCGGCCGTCGTACAGGTAGCCGTCACGGGAGTGGGTGCGCGCCTCGGTGGCGTGCGGCCGGTTCACCGGCAGGTGGTCGGCGTTGATGCCGACGCGGTAGCGGTGGGCGTCGCCGTACGCGAACAGGCGGCCCTGGAGCATCTTGTCCGGGGACGGGCCGATGCCGGGCACGAAGTGCGCCGGGGAGAAGACCGACTGCTCGACCTCGGCGAAGATGTTCTCCGGGTTGCGGTTGAGCTCCAGCTTCCCGATCTCGACCAGCGGGTAGTCGGCGTGCGGCCACACCTTCGTCAGGTCGAAGGGGTTGAAGCGGTACGCCGGCGCCTCGGCCGCCGGCATGATCTGGACGAAGACGGTCCACGACGGGTACTCGCCGCGCTCGATCGCCTCCCGCAGGTCCCGCTGGTGGGAGTCGGGGTCCGCACCGGCGAGCCGGTCGGCCTCAGCCTGGGTCAGGCACTTGATCCCCTGGTCGGTCTTGAAGTGGTACTTGACCCAGAAGACCTCGCCGGCCTCGTTGTTCCACTGGTAGGTGTGCGAGCCGAAGCCGTCCATGTGGCGGTACGACGCCGGGATGCCGCGGTCGCCGAACAGCCAGGTCACCTGGTGCGTGGACTCCGGGGACAGGCTCCAGAAGTCCCAGACGTTGTCCATCTCGGTCGAGCCCGTGTAGGGGTCGCGCTTCTGGGTGTGGATGAAGTCGGGGAACTTGATCGCGTCCCGGATGAAGAACACCGGGGTGTTGTTGCCGACGAGGTCGTAGTTGCCCTCCTCGGTGTAGAACTTCAGCGCGAAGCCGCGCGGGTCGCGCACGGCGTCCGCGGCGCCCAGGTTCCCGGCCACGGTGGAGAAGCGCAGGAAGGTCTCCGTCTGCTTGCCGGCCTCGGAGAGGAACTTGGCGCGCGTGTACTTCGTGACATCGGCGGTGACCGTGAAGGTGCCGTAGGCGCCGGCGCCACGGGCGTGCACCACGCGCTCCGGGATGCGCTCGCGGTTGAAGTGCGCGAGCTTCTCCAGCAGGTGCTGGTCCTGGACGAGCACGGGGCCGCCGATGCCCGCGGTCTCGCTGTTCTGGTTGTCGGAAACCGGAGCACCGGCCTCCGTCGTGAGCGGTCCGTGGGTCACGTCGCCTCCTGCGCCACTTGTGTGTCTTGCTGTTCCTCGGCCAAAGCCGTTCTCGATCCTACATTGGACATTGTCCAAGTCAAACTAGGATCCAAAGTCACACCTGTTCGGAAACTGGTCGCCTTGCTGATAAGCTGTGGCCATGAGCGACCTTCTGGATCGGCTGCGCGGACGCGGATGGCGGATGACCGCGCAGCGACGCGTCGTGGCCGAGGTCCTCGACGGCGAGCACGTCCATCTGACGGCCGACGAGGTCCACGCCCGGGCCGTCGCGAAGCTGCCCGAGATCTCCCGGGCGACCGTGTACAACACGCTGGGTGAGCTGGTCAGCCTCGGTGAGGTCATCGAGGTCGCCACGGACAAGCGCGCCAAGCGGTACGACCCCAACGCCCACCGGCCGCACCACCACCTGGTCTGCGCCGGCTGCGGCGCGATCCGGGACGTCCACCCGAGCGGCAACCCGCTGGCCGACCTGCCGGACTCGGAGCGCTTCGGCTTCACCGTCTCGGACGTCGAGGTGACCTACCGCGGCCTGTGCCCGAACTGCGCGTCCGCGTAACCGGGCCCTTCACGCACGGAACCCCGGCACCACCAAGGTGCCGGGGTTCTTCCGTCTTCGCCGGCGCGCCGGCACGCTGTCCACTCCGGCGTCCTCGCACCCATATCGCGGGGCCTCGCGCCCGTCCCGCGGGGACATCGCGTCCGTAGCGCCCGTACCGCGCATACGCCGAGGGCCGGAATCCTTGATCGGATTCCGGCCCTCGGTCATCAGTAGCGGGGACAGGATTTGAACCTGCGACCTCTGGGTTATGAGCCCAGCGAGCTACCGAGCTGCTCCACCCCGCGGCGATGAACAGAACAGTACGTGACCGACGGGGAAAGAAGCAAATCGCTTCCGGCAGCCCCGCGCCCGGCCGCCCCGCCCGCTCCACCGGACGGCCGCTCCACCGGCCACCGGACCGCCCGCTCCACCGGCCACCGGACGGCCCGCCCCACCGGACGGCCCGCCCCACCGGGCGGCCGGGCCCGCCGTCACGCCGACAGCTCCTCCCGCAGCGCGTCCCGCAGCCGTCCCGCCCGCTCCGCGACCGACGCGGGCCCGAGCTCCACGGCCCGGTCGGCCCACCGCTGCCCCTCCGCCAGCTCCCCCCGACGCGCGTAGACGAGGGCGAGCCGCAGCGCCGCCCGCCCGTGCCCGGCGTCGGCGGCCCGGGTCCACCACACGGCCGCCTCCGGCTCACTGCCCTCGCGGGCCAGCAGCAGGCCCAGGTTGAACGCGCCGTTGCGGGAGCCTGCCTCCGCGGCCGTCCGGTACCACCGGGCCGCCTCCACCACGTCGCCCCGGGCCGCGGCCAGCATGCCGACCCGCACCTGGGCGCGCCGGTGCCCCTGGGAGGCCGCGCGCTCGTACCACTCCTCGCACTCGCTCTTCTCGTGCACGGCCGGCTCCCCGAGCCCGTGCGCGGGCGCCGGCGGGCGCCGTGCGTCCAGCACCGTCGCCAGCCGGTAGGCGGCCTCCGCGCTGCCGCCCCCCGCCGCGCAGCGCAGATGGCGCTCGGCCTCCCGCTCGTCGCCCGCCCGGAGCCGGGCGATGCCCACCTGCAGCGCCGCCTCGGTGTGCCCGGCCGCCGCCGCCCGCTCGTACCAGCGCAGGGCCTCGGCCTCCTCGTCCCGCTTGGCGTACAGGATCCCGAGGTTGAACGCGGCGTCCACGCTGCCCGCCTCGGCGGCCTTGGAGAACCACGGCTCGGCCCCGGTCTCGTCGCCGGCCTGCAGCAGCAGGATGGCCAGCGCGTTCGCCGCCTCCCGGTGGCCGGCGTAGGCCGCGCGCCGGTACCACTGCTCGGCCTGCGCGGTCCGTCCCTGCTCGGCGCAGAGGAGACCGAGGTTGTGGGCGCCGTTGACGTCGCCCGCGTCCATCGCCGCCCGGTACCACCGCTCGGCGGTCTGGGTCTCGCCGCGCTCGGCGTGCAGCGCGCCGAGCGCGTTGGCCGCGTTGCCGTCGCCGTCCTGCGCGGCGCGCAGCCACCACACGGCGGCGCTGTCGGTGTCGCCGGCGTCGCGCAGCAGGAATCCGAGCGCGCAGGCGGCGCGCGCCTCGCCGTCCTTGGCGGAGGTCAGGTACCAGCGGCCGGCCTCCTTGAGCTCGCCGCGCTTCTCCAGGATCGCGCCGAGGTGCAGCGCGGCCCGCCGGTGCCCGCGCGCGGCGGCCTGCCGGTACCACTGCTCGGCCTCCCGCGCCCGGGCGACACCGTTGTCGCCCGCGGTCTCCTGCCCGGCCCGCCGGTCCAGTGCCCGTGCCAGGCGGTACGCGGCCTCCCGGTGCCCGCGCTCGGCGGCGGCGCGCATCCAGCGCTCGGCCGCGGGGTCGGCGCGGTGCTCGAGCAGGTCGGCGAGCGCGTACGCGCCGAGCACGTGGCCCTGCTCGGCGGACTGGCGCAGCCAGTACTCGGCGGCCGGCTCGTCGCCGCGCTCGCGGTGGTGGCGGCCCAGCGCGTGGGCCGCCGCGGCGGAGCCGGCGACCGCGGCGATGCGCCACCAGCCGGCCGCCTCGTCGGCGTACCCGCGCTGGTGGAGGAGGACTCCCAGGTTGTTGGCGGCGGCGCGGTCACCGGCCGCGGTGGCGGCACGCAGATGGGGTTCGGCTCCGTCGAGATCGCCGCGGCGCAGCAGCATGGCGCCGAGGACGCTCATGGCCTCGACGTCGCCGGTCTCGGCGGCGAGCCGGCGGCGCGCCAGCTCGGCCACCTCGTCGGCGGCCGTCGCGGCGTCGCCCTCGCGGGGCGCGCCCGCGGGGTACTCGGGCTCCGCGGGATCGGAAGCCTGTACAAATCGCCCTGTCTCGAACAGAGTTACTTTGTCCCCCATAACGTCCATCGTCGCACCACCTGCAACCTGGGTACACCTGGTATACCGCAGCCAGTGAGGTCACTTCAGCGTTTTGTCGACATGCCCACAGAGAGACAAGTCAAACACAAACGGCCCAACTCTCCACGGCGGCAGGGCCGTCCGACCGGTCGGCACATGCGTTCGCACACCGCGAGGGCCCGGATCCGCGACGGGATCCGGGCCCTCGTACGGGGAGCCGTCAGCGACCGCTTCCTCCGCCTCCACCGGCGGACTTGTCCGCCTGTGCCTGTGCCTGCGCGGCCCGCTTCAGCGCGTCCTCCAGCGCCTTCTGCGCCTTGCCGTACGCCTCCCAGTCCGGCTTCTTCAGCGCGGCCTGGCTGTCGTCCAGCGCCTTCTGCGCGTCCTTCAGCGCCTGCCGGACCGTCGGACTGGCCGATGGCGGCGGGTTGTTGCCGGTCCCGGTCTCCGCGGGCGGCGGCGTCGCGCCGGACGCCCCGAAGACCTTGTCGAGGGCCTCGCCGAGGGTGTTCTCGAACGCGGTGGCCCCGCCGTAGGTCACCAGCACCTTCCGCAGCAGGGGGTACTTGAGCTGCCCGCCGCGCACATAGACCGGTTCCACGTAGAGCAGTCCGCCGTCCAGCGGCACGGTCAGCAGGTTGCCGTACTCGATCTCCGAGTCACCGCCCCTGATGAGCCGGACGAACTCGGCGATGTTCTGCTGGGAGTTGGAGTTGAACTGGCTCTGCACCTGTTTGGGGCCGCCGACGGTCGTACTGGTGGGCAGTTTCAGGATTCTGATCTGTCCGTAACCGGGCGTGCCCGCCTGGGAGTCGACCGCCATGAAGGCGCTGAGGTTGTCCCGGCCGTTGGGCGTGAACGTCGTCGTCAGCGAGAACGCCTGGGAGGCCTGGTCGGGCATCTTCATGGTCAGGTAGTACGGCGGCACCGCGTTGCCCGACTTGTTGGTCGGGTCGTCCGGAACCTGCCACACCTCGCTGCCGCTGAGGAAGGTCTGCGCGTCCTGCACGTGGTAGCGGGTCAGCAGTTCACGCTGCACCTTGAACAGGTCCTGCGGGTAGCGCAGATGGGCCATCAGCTCGGTGGAGATGGCCGACTTCGGCCGCACCGTGTCCGGGAAGGCCTTCATCCAGGTCTTCAGCACCGGGTCCTCGGTGTCCCACTGGTACAGCTTCACCTCGCCGGTGTAGGCGTCGACCGTCGCCTTGACCGAGTTGCGGATGTAGTTGACCCGGTTCTGCTGGGCCACCACCGCACGCGAGTTGTTGGTCGCGGTGAGCGAGTCGGCCGTGGTGTCGCCCAGCGTGGTACGGGACGCGTAGGGGTAGCCGTTCGTCGTCGTGTAGGCGTCGACGATCCACTGGATACGGCCGTCCACCACCGCCGGGTAGGCGTCGCCGTCGATGGTCAGCCAGGGGGCGACGGCCTCGACGCGCTCCTTGGGCGTGCGGTTGTACAGGATCCGCGAACCCTCGCCGATCGCGCCGGAGTAGAGGATCTGCGGCTCGCCGAAGGCCAGCGCGTAGGCCGCCCGGTTGACCGGGCTGGACAGGCTGACCCCACTCCTGGCCTGGTAGCTGGTGGTCTTCTCACCGCTGTTGTCGGAGTAGTCGATCTCCTTCTGCGGACCGCCGACGATCGAGTACGTGGTGGTCTTCTCGCCGTAGTAGACCCGCTGCTGGTACGTCCCCAGCTTGCCGGTGGACGGCAGGTCGGACTCGGTGAAGACGGGCTGGCCGTTGGGGTCGGCCTCGGTGCCCTTGGCCGCGACGACGCCGTAGCCGTGGGTGTAGCGGAAGTGGTTGTTGATCCAGTTCTTCTTCGGGATGCCGGCGAGGTTCAGCTCGCGCAGCCCGAGGACGGTGTCCTGGACCTTGCCGTCGTTGTCGTAGCGGTCGACGTCCAGGTTGTTGGGGAACGTGTAGTAGTTCCGGATCTGCTGGAGCTGCTGGAACGTCGGCGAGACGATGTTGGGGTCGAGGATGCGGATGCTGGCGGTCTTCTCGACCTGGTCGCGCAGGGTCGACTTGTCCTTGGTGGCGCTGGTGCCGGGGTACCCGGTGACCTTGGCGTCGTCGATGCCGTACGCCTCGCGCGTCGCCTCGATGTTCTTGGCGACGTACGGCGCCTCCTTGGCCTGCTCGTTGGGCTGGACCTGGAACTTCTGGACGATCGCCGGGTACAGGCCGCCGATCAGGATCGCCGAGAGGACCATCAGGCCGAAGCCGATCACGGGCAGCTGCCAGGTGCGCCGCCACAGGGTGGCGAAGAACAGCAGGGCGCAGATCACCGCGATGCAGAACAGGATCGTCTTGGCCGGCAGATAGGCGTTGGCGTCGACGTACCGAAGGCCCGTCCAGTTGCCGGTCGCCTTGAAGTCGCTGGACTTCACCGCCAGGCCGTACCGGTCGAGCCAGTAGGCGACCGCCTTCAGCGCGACGAAGACACCGAGCAGCACCGACAGATGCCCGGTCGCCGCGGCCGTCGCCTTGGCCCCGGGGCTGGTCACGCGCAGCCCGCCGTAGAGGTAGTGGGTGAGCGCGGCGGCGATCAGCGACAGGATCGTCGCCGCGAAGCCGAAGCCCAGCAGGAAGCGGTACCAGGGCAGGTCGAAGGCGTAGAACGAGACGTCGAGGTGGAACTGCGGGTCCCGCTGGTGGAACGGCACGCCGTTGACCCACATCAGCCAGGTCCGCCACTGGCTCGACGCGGAGGCGCCCGCGATCAGGCCGACCAGCGCGGTGATCCCGCTCAGCAGCCACCGCTTGTACGGCGCGATGCCCATCCGGTACCGGTCCAGGCTCTGCTGCTCAGTCGACATGGCGCTCAGCGGGGGCCGCAGCCGGTGGGCGAGCCAGATGTTGAAGCCGACCGCGGCCGCCATCAGCACGCCGAAGACGCAGAACAGCCCGATCTTGGTCCACAGCGTGGTGGTGAACACGGACGAGTAGTGCACCGACCGGTACCACAGCCAGTCCGTCCAGAACCCCGCGAACATGGTGAACGCCATGCCGAGGACGGCAAGGACGCCCAGGGTGGTCAGCAGGGTCCGGATTCGCCGGGACGGGCGGCCTGCTCTGATCCGCGGCCCCGTCGGGCCCCCGCCGCGGTCCGGCATCTGGAAAGCCAAGGTGTGCACCTCGAAGTTCGCTGTTGGTTCTCGGTCGTTGCGTCGGGCCCCGTCTCCGTGGACCGTACGGCGGGTCCCCCTGTCGGGGGCCCACACCTATGCAACTTACTCACCGTTTACTCGGTTCCCGATTCCGGCCGGGAACGAGGCAGGATTGTGACCATGTCCAACACTCCCATGGCAGCGAGCCCGCTCACCCGGGCCGTACTCGAGATCGACGAGTACGCCTCCGGCCTCGGCTGGGACCAGCCCGCCCGCCTCTTCGCCCTCGTAGACACCGCGCGGCTGCGGACCCAGGAACCCGCCCTCGCGGCACAGCTCGGCCTGGAGGACGAGCAGCAGGCCTCCGGCCTCACCCCCATCGAACAGGACGAGATCCCGTCCGACCGGCCGCTCGACGAGTTCCTCGGCACCATCGCCTGGCCCGACGCGGTGGCCGGCTGCGCGCTGACCGTGGAGCGCCTGATGCTGCCGCCGTCCGCGGAGGCGCAGGTCCCGCAGGGGCTGGACGAGGCGAAGCTGTCGCAGTGGGTGGCCGAGCACCCCGAACGCCAGGAGGTGCGCATGACGGTCGCGGTGCTGCGCGACGGCGCCCGTGAGTCGGCCCTGCGGCTGCGCGAGAAGGACTCGGCCACCGAGGTGCTCACCGGGGCCGACCTGGTCCCGGGCCTGGCGGAGGCGCTGGCGGCGACGTTCGAGGACTGAGCCGCCGGACGAAGTCCGGCGGGGCGCGTGGGCGGCGGGGCGCGTGGGCGGCGGTCGGTGTGCGGTGGGGGCGCGCTCGGTGGTGCGTGCGCCCCCACGGCGCGCTGGGCCGCCGTGGGGGCGCCGGGGAGCGCCCGGCCTTCTTACGGGCCGCCCCGCCTTCTTACAGGCGCTGGGCCTCCTTGCGGGGGCCGGGGGCCCTGGCGGTCCGAGCGGGGGCCGGGAGCCCTGGCGGCCCTTACGGGCGCCGGGCGCGCGCCGGGCTCCCGGCGGGTGCCGTCAGCCCTTGGCCGTGCACTTCGGCAGGGCGGCGGTGTCGCCGGAGCGGATGTCCTTCAGGGCGTCCAGGGCGTCGCCGATGGTGCCGACCTTGACCAGGGTGAGTCCCTCGGGGGTGTCCTTCGCGGCGGCGGCGCAGTTGTCGGCGGGCGTGAGGAAGTACTGGGCGCCCTTGTTGCGCGCTCCGACGGTCTTCATCTGGACCCCGCCGATCGGGCCGACCTTGCCGGCGTCGTCGATGGTCCCGGTCCCGGCCACGAACTTCCCGCCGGTCAGGCTGCCCGGGGTGAGCTTGTCGTAGATGCCGAGCGCGAACATCAGGCCCGCGCTCGGGCCGCCGACGTCGGCGAGCTTGATGTCGACCGTGAACGGGAAGGTGTGATCGGTCCCGGCGGAGATCCCGACGATGGCCCGCTTCGCCCCGCTGTCGTCGGACTGGGCCGTCGTGATCGTGACGTCCCGGGTGGCGGGGGCCCGCTTGTGCGCCTTCTCGGCGGCGGCCTGCTCCTTGGCGGGCACGATCGTGAAGACCACCCGCTGCCCCGGCTTGTGCTTCGTGACCAGCTTGGCCACGTCGGAGGGCTGCTTGACCGCGGTGCCGTCCACGGCCTTGATCACGTCGCCGGCGTGCAGCCTGCCCTGGGCCGGGGTGCCCTTGACGACGGCCGAGACGACCACCCAGGACCGCACCGGGATGCCGAGCTCCTTCAGCGCGGCCACCTTGGCGCTCTCCTGGGACTGGCTGAACTCCTCGGCGTTCTCCTGGGTCGACTGCTCCTCCGTCTTGCCGTCCGGGTAGAGCGTGTCGTGCGGGACGATCTTGTTGTCGTGCGCCAGCCAGCCGTAGACGGCCTCCACCAGGTTCATCCGGTAGTCGGCACTGGTGACCCGGACGGTGGTCATGTTGAGGTGGCCGTCCGTCGGGTAGGTCTTGCGCCCGGCGATCTGCAGCACCGGCTCGCCGTCGTGCTCACCCAGGGTGTTGACCGTGGGTCCCGGGGACATCTCCGCGTACGGCACGGGGAGGAAGACCCCCGCGCACAGGAGCGCGATCAGCATCAGGGTGGAGGCGAGCATCGTCGCGGTGCGGCGTGGCATGAGTCGACAGTACGGGACGGGGCTGTCAGCGCACCGTCAGGGCCGCCCCCGGCCGCCCGCCTCACATGCCGGAATGGGACCTCTCCATGGCCTCGCGGAAGCGGGCGTACCCGTCCAGCTCCGGGCCGTCGCTGCGCGCTCTGCGGGTCCGGTTCGCCCAGCTCCCCCACAGTCCCGCGCCTATCGCGGCCATGAGTGGAATCAGCAACCAGGCGAGTGCCGCCATGCCGACCTCCCAACCCCTACTGAGCGTCCGCAACTGACTGATCAGCAGATTAACCATCCGTACTGACAACGCTCATGGCAGGGGGGCGGTTACGCAACCCGGGGTACGGCGTGGGTGCGCGCGGCGGATCCGGCGGGCGCGCGGGGGGCTCAGCAGGCGCCGACCCACTCCTCGGTGCCGTCGGAGAACTTCTGGTGCTTCCAGATCGGCACCTCGTGCTTGAGGTCGTCGATCAGCTTGCGGCAGGCCTGGAACGCCTCGCCCCGGTGCGGGCACGACACGCCGACGACGACGGCGAGGTCCCCGACCCTGAGGTCCCCCACCCGGTGCACGGCGGCGAGCGCCCGTACGGGGAACTCCGCGGCGACCTTCTCGGCGATCCGCCGCATCTCGGCCTCGGCGCTGGGGTGGCAGGAGTACCCGAGCTCGTCGACGTCGGCGCCCCCGTCGTGGTTGCGCACGGTCCCCACGAAGAGCGCGGTGCCGCCGGCGGCGTCGTCCCCGACCGCCCGGAAGACCTCGTCCAGGGAGAGCGCGGTGTCCCGGATCGCGATCAGCTTGATGGGGTCGTCCGCGGCGTGCTCGCCGGGGTGCTCAGCGGTGGATGCCATGCATCCATCGTGCCGTACCCGCGGACCACACCGAAACGCCGGTCCGCCCGTCCGCCGGGCTGACCGGCTCAGCCCCGCGGGGCAAAGCCCCGCCCGGGGTGCAGGGGCGGAGCCCCGCGTGGGGTCCGGGGCGGAGCCCCGCCCGGGGTGCAGGGGCGAAGCCCGGCATGGGGTCCGGGGCGGAGCCCCGTGGCGGTGCCGTCTCAGCCCAGCGAGTCGGGCGGGCCGGATGGGGCAATGGGGGGTGCAGGGGGTGCAGCCCCCGCCCGGGGGTGCAGCCCCCGCCCGGGGGTGCAGGGGGCGCAGCCCCCGCCCGGGGGTGCAGGGGCGGAGCCCGGCATGGGGTCCGGGGCGCAGCCCCGTGGCGGTGCCGTCTCAGCCCAGCGAGTCGGGCGGGCCGGATGGGGCAATGGGGGGTGCAGGGGGCGCAGCCCCCGCCCGGGGCCTGCGCGGTTCACCGCGCAGGCCCAGCGCGCCTCAGATGCGGCGCCGCGCCTTGCGCGCGCGGCGCACGACCGCCGCGGCACCCAGCAGGGCCACCGTCGCGCCGGCCGCGCCCGCCGCGGTGGCGTCCTTGCGCCCGAGCCGCCGTCCGGCCACCGTGTGCCGCCCGGAGACCTCCTCCAGCAGCTCCGCGAGGACCTCCTCGTTGGTCCACTTCGGCCGCCACCCGGCGTCGTGCAGCCGGCTCCCGCTCACCACCCACGGGTACATCGTGTACGCGAGATCGCCCGCCGGGGACGGCGTGAGCCCGATCCGGTGCAGCCGGGCCGCGGCCCCCAGGGCGACCGCCGACGGCAGCTCCATCCGCCGGATGCCGCTGAGCTCCTCGACCTCCTCCTGCTCCAGCCACCCGTCGCAGCCGACGGCCAGCTCCCCGTCGACCTTCTCCAGGACGGCGTACTCCAGCGCGCTGCACAGGTCCTCGACGTGGCAGAACTGCCAGGCGGGCCGCGAACCGGCCACGACCAGCAGCCGCGGCGACTCGAAGTACCTGGTCAGCGCGGTGTCGGTGCCGCCGACCAGCACGGCGGGCCGGACCACGGTGACGTTCAGGCCCGGGTGCGCCCGGGGCGCGCGCCGCGCGAGCCGCTCGATCTCCAGCAGATCCCCGACGCCGGTCGCCTCCGCGGTCGCCCGCAGCTCGGCGTCCTCCGACAGCGGAAGCTCGTTGTCCGGCAGCGCTCCGTAGACCATCGCCGAGGTGCACAGCACCACCCGGTGGACCCCGGCCGCGGCCGCGGCCGTCAGCACGGTCTGGGTCCCCCGGACGTTGTAGGCCGTACGGGCGGCGGGGTCGGTCTCCAGGTCCAGGTCGAGCGCCAGGTGCACCACCACGTCCGCGCCGCGCAGCTTGTCCGCGATCGCCGGGTCGCGCACGTCGAGGATGTGCCACTGCGCCGCCGCGCACTCCCCCCGCCGCTCGTCGATCGCGACGACCCGCTTGACCTCCTCGGACGCGGCCAGCCGCGCCGTGAGCAGGGCGCCGACGCCGCTCGCGGCTCCGGTGACCGCGACGACGGGCCCGCGCACGGCGGGAGTGCTTTCATGGTTTCGCGCTGCGCGAACCTGTGGATCTGGGGAACTCACCGGGCGTCTCCAGCGGTTGTCTTCCATACGGGCGCGAATGACGCGTACGTACCAGGTGGCTCCATCCTGCCGCAGCCGTTGTGTCGGCGAAGCACCGAGGCCCCAACCGCCCTCGGTGTCTACGCTGGGTGGTGTTGTCGGGCAGCCGCGCCGCCGGAAAGAACCGGTGGCCCTACCAGCCGAGGAACCCCGTGAGTGACACCCCATTCGGATTCGGCCTTCCGCCGGAGGAGCCGGACGACGGCGACGAGGGCAAGAAGAAGGACCAGGAGAGCGGTGGTGGGCAGGGGCCGGCCAACCCGTTCGGCTTCGGGCTGCCCGGGGCCGGAGGCCTTGGCGGGCCCGGCGCCGACAATCCGCTCGCAGCCATGTTCGGTTCGCTGAACCCCACCGACCTGGGCGCCGCGTTCCAGCAGCTCGGCCAGATGCTCTCCTACGAGGGCGGCCCGGTGAACTGGGACATGGCCAAGCAGATCGCCCGCCAGACGGTCGCCCAGGGCACCGCCGACGGCACCAAGGACTCCAGCGTCGGCCCCACCGAGCGCACCGCGGTCCAGGACGCCGTCCGCCTGGCCGACCTGTGGCTCGACGACGTGACCTCCCTGCCGTCCGGGGCCGCCTCCGCGGTGGCCTGGTCGCGCGCGGAGTGGGTCGAGGCGACCCTGCCCGCCTGGCAGGAGCTCGTCGACCCGGTCGCCGAGCGCGTGGGCACCGCCATGGGCGACGTGCTGCCCGAGGAGATGCAGGCCATGGCCGGCCCGCTGATCGGGATGATGCGTTCCATGGGCGGCGCCATGTTCGGCACGCAGATCGGGCAGGCCGTGGGCGTGCTGGCCGGCGAGGTGGTCGGCTCCACCGACATCGGCCTCCCGCTCGGTCCGGCCGGCCGGGCCGCGCTGCTGCCGGTGAACATCGAGGCGTTCGGCAAGGACCTGGGCGTGCCCAGGGACGACGTGCGGTTGTACCTGGCGCTGCGCGAGGCCGCCCACCAGCGCCTGTTCGCGCACGTGCCGTGGCTGCGCTCGCACCTGTTCGGCGCCGTCGACGGGTACGCGCGCGGGATCAAGGTCGACACTGCCAAGCTGGAGGACGTGGTCGGCCAGTTCGACCCGCAGAACCCCGAGCAGCTGCAGGACGCCCTTCAGCAGGGCATGTTCCAGCCGGAGGACACCCCGGAGCAGAAGGCCGCCCTGGCCCGCCTGGAGACCGCTCTGGCGCTCGTCGAGGGCTGGGTGGACGCGGTGGTGCACGCGGCGGCGAAGCCGCGTCTGTCGTCCGCGGACGCGCTGCGCGAGACGCTGCGCCGGCGCCGTGCCTCGGGTGGCCCGGCCGAGCAGACGTTCGCCACGCTGATCGGGCTGGAGCTGCGCCCGCGCCGGCTGCGCGACGCCTCCCGGCTGTGGGCCTCGCTCACGGACGCGCGCGGGGTCGAGGGCCGCGACGCGCTGTGGGCCCACCCGGACATGCTGCCGACCGCCGCCGACCTGGACGACCCGGACGGCTTCGTCCACCGTGAGCAGATGGACTTCTCCGAGCTGGACAAGATGCTCGGCGAGGCGGCCGGCGGCTCCGCCCCGAAGCCGGACCTGCACAAGAAGGACGGGCGCGGCCAGGACGCGGAAGACCGGGACGACCAGGGCGACGGCGCCGAGTGAGCCTGTACGACGACGTGGTCCTCGAGCTGAAGGGCTTCGAGGGATTCGAGGAATTCGAGGACCAGCGGGAGCTGCGCCAGACCTATCTGGACCATCTGACGGCGCACCCGGACGGCCTGTGGAAGGCCTGCCACGCCGGGCACATCACCGCGAGCGCGCTGGTGATGGATCCGGAGCGGGGCCGGGTGCTGCTGACGCTGCACCGCAAGCTGCGGATGTGGCTCCAGATGGGCGGCCACTGCGAGCCCGGTGACCGGACCCTGCGGGCCGCCGCCCTGCGGGAGGCCGAGGAGGAGTCGGGCATCGCCGGGCTGACGCTGCTGCCCGGCGGTCCCGTGCGGCTGGACCGGCATCCGCTCCCGCCGCCGTGCCACTGGCACCTCGACGTCCAGTACGCGGTGCTGGCCCCGCCCGGCGCGGTCCACGAGATCAGCGACGAGAGCCTTGACCTGCGCTGGTTCGGCTACGAGGAGGTGGCGGGCGTGGCCGACGAGTCGGTCGTACGCCTGCTCGAGGCCGCGCGCGCCCGTCTGTGAGGAGCGGCGGGGCGAGGGGTGACCACCTCTGGGTGGTCACCCCTCGTTCGTGGTCAGCTCCAGACGTTGCCCTGGTTCTGTCCGCGCGCGCCCTGCTGCCCCATGCCGAACTGTGCGGCCAGGCCCTGCCCGATCACCGCGTTCTGCGGCGGCAGCAGCTCGCTGGGCTGCACGAGCGCGAAACCGCTGCCCATGAAGCTGAGCTCCCAGCCCTCGCCGGTGTTGCCGCGGCGCCGCCACACGCCGGAGGAGTGCGTCTGCGCCTGCATCTGCACCCGCAGCCCGGTGGACCAGGCGACGATCGCGTCGGCGTCGCAGTTGACGTACTTGTCCGGCGTCACCTGCATCAGCAGCGGGGCGCCGGAGGTCATCAGGGCGACCTTGCCGCGGCCGGTGATGTTCAGCTGGTACTTCCCGGAGCCGGAGATGCCGTACACGCTGTCGACCGCGATGACCTCGTGGTGCAGGGAGGAGTCCATCGCCAGCACATAGCTGCTGTCGACCGTGAGGCCGTCCTGCTCGACGTCCATGAGGTGGACGTACTGGCCGAGGTTGGCGAGGTAGACGGTGCCCTGCCCGTGGCAGCGCATCAGGTCCAGGCCCTCGCCCGTGCGGGCACGCGCGCGTGCCTGCCCGTGGCTCTGGTACTCGGCGTCGAACTCGACCAGGCCCTGGTAGGCGACCATGGTGCCCTTGCGGGCGAGGATGTCGTCGTGGCCCTCCAGGGTGACGCGCAGCATCTGCTTGTTCTGCAGGCTCCAGCGCTCCTGGGTCTGGGTGTCGTTGAAGGCGAAAAGCGGGCTCTGCATGGTGTCCTGTCTCCCCCTCAGCCCCGGAACCGGAGGCGGTCGGTGCTGTCCTCGCTGGGCTGCACGACGACGATGCCGGTGCCGGAGAAGGCCATCTGGTAGGCCTCGCCGCTGCCCCGGCCGATCAGCGACTGCGCCTTGAAGCTGCGCTTGCCCTTCACCTTCAGGTTCGGGGACCAGGCGACGAGCGCGTCGGGGTCGACGTAGGTCTCGTCCTCGCCGCCGCCGCAGTCGACGACGATCGGCTTGCCGCGGGAGGTCAGCGCGACCCAGCCCTGCCCGGAGATCTTCGTGTTCCACAGGCCCTGCCCGGCGAACTTCGCCAGGCCCTTGACCCGCTCGACGCCCCACTGCAGGCTCGCGTCGAAGGCCAGCAGGTTGGTGGCGTTGACGGAGATCGCGTCCCCGTTGAGGTTGATGACGACGACGTTGGCGCCGTAGTCGGCGAGGTACAGCAGGCCGTCGCCGGAGCACTTCATCAGGGGCGCGCCCTCGCCGGTGATCCAGTCCCGGGCGACCTGGCGGACGGCCGGCGGGTTGGGCTCGTACTGGATGAAGCCCTCGTAGGCGACCATCGACCCCACGCGCGCGAGGAGGTCGTTGCCGGTCTGCAGGGCGACCTTCAGCATGTGGCTGCCGTGGTTCTCCATGCGGGCGGTGACGGGTGCGGGGGCGTAGCCCGCGAGCGGCTGGTTCATGACGGGCTCCCTCTAGACCTCGTACGGCTGGACGACGACGAAGTTGCCGGGCGCGGCCCGGAACTGCAGGTTGACGCCCTCCCCGGTGTGTCCCGGGTAGGCGTTGCGGCGCATCCGCACCTGGCTGGAGACGATCACCTGGGCGGCGGCCGACCAGGCGACCACGGCGTTGGAGTCGACGAACGTCGTCGGCGTGACGGGCAGCACCACGGGTGTGCCGTGCGTCTTGACGACGATCGTGCCGGTGCCCTGGAACTGCATGGTGAACAGGGCGCCTCCGGGGATGCCGTGTCCCTCGATGCGGCGGACCTCGTACTGGAGGCTCTCGTCGAAGGCGAGGACGTTCTCGGCGGAGACGCACAGGGCGTCGCCCTGCAGTTCGACCGGGTGCAGGTGGGTGGAGTTCTCGGCGAAGAACACCTGGCCCTGGCCGGTGCAGCGCATCAGCTGCATCTCCTGCCCGGTGGCGTTGCCCACGAGGCGGCCGGCGAAGCCGGCGCCCTTGTAGCTGAAGTCGACCTTGCCCTGGTAGAGCACCATGCTGCCCTGCCGGGCGAGGACGGGCTGGCCGCCCACCCCGAGGTCGGCGCGGATCATCTTGCCGTTCTGCGGCGTCCAGCGCTGCCCGGTGGGCGTCTCCTTGAACTGCTGGAGCGCGGCGGCCACACCGGCGCCCTGGGGAGCGCCCTGCGGAACGCCGTGGGCCGCGGGCGCGGCCTGGCCGGGGACCTGGCCGTACGGCTGCGCGCCGTAGCCGGGCGGCGGGGTGGGCTGGCCGTATCCGGGCGGAGGCGTGGGCTGTCCGTAACCGGGCGCGGGGGCCGGGGGAGCCGGCGGCTGGGCGTAGCCGGGCGGCGGGGGCGCCGCCTGGCCCGGGGCCTGGTGGCCGTACGGCGGCTGCTGGCCGGGCTGGCCGAACGGCGCGGGGGCCGGCGACGGGGGCGGGACGGTGCCCCCGGGCGGGGTCATGGGCGCCACGATGGTCGGGGCGGCGTGCACCGGGGGCGCGGGCGGCGCCGCGGGCGAGGGCGGCGGGGTGGACCCGGGGGGCGGCGCGAAGCCCTGCGCGGCGGGTTGCGGCGCGGGGGCGGCCGGTGCGGGGGCGGCCGGTGCGGCCGGGACGCCGAAGGCCGGCGGGGCCGCGGCCTGGGCGGGCGGTGCGAAGCCCGGGGCTCCACCGGCCTGCGGCTGCTGCGGGGCCTGTGCCGGGGCGGGGGCGGGGCTCTCCTCCTCCGCGACCTCGCCGCCGAAGTTCTTCAGCAGCGCCTCCAGGCCGCCGTCGAAGCCCTGGCCGACGGCCGCGAACCGCCACACGTCCTTGAGGTAGAAGTCGCCCAGCATCACGGCTCGCTCGGTGGAGAACTCCGAGCCGTTGAACGTGTACCGGGCCACCTCCTCGCCGCCCGCCACGATGCGCAGGTAACCGGGGTTGATCTGCGACATCTGCCCGGCGCCGTCGATGGTCGCCGTGAACGACAGCTTCTGGATCCGCGGCGGGACACGGTCGAGCGTGACCCGGAAGGACTCCGTGTCGCCCGCCTGGGGACCCAGCAGCTGGATGGCCTCCTCCGGCGACTTCGGCTGGTTGAAGAAGACGAAGTAGCGGTCGTCGGACAGGCGCTCGTCGGCGTCGAGGCCGAAGCAGCTGATGTCGAAGCTCAGTCCGGGGGCCGAGATCTGCACACCGACGTACAGATCCGTGCCCGCGGTCAGGTCACTGATCCTGGCCTTGTGGCCGCGTTGGAATTCCCTGGGCATGCGTAACGACCGTCCCCCATCCCGAGTGCGAGTTGCGTCGCGCCAGGCTAACCGCAAACACGGACACCGGACGATGCCGGTACAGACCCGGTACACAATCACCCTCCGGCGGGGGACGGGCCCGTCCCCCGCCGGGGGGACCCGCCAGGGGGACGGGTCGCGTCCCGCCACGGGGACGGGCCCTGGCCGTCACTCGGGGCGCGCGCCCGGCGGATGGGGCAGCCGGGGCGCGGCCGCCACGCCCTCGAGGTAGCCCCTGGCGCGCTCGGTGCGCGGGTAGGACTCCAGCAGCCGCCAGAAGTCCGGGCCGTGTCCGGGGACGAGCAGATGGGCCAGTTCGTGCAGGAGCACGTAGTCGACGACGTAGTCGGGCATGCCCTGGAGGCGGTGGGAGAGGCGGATGCTGCCCTCCGCCGGGGTGCACGAGCCCCAGCGGGTGTTCTGGTTGGTCACCCAGCGGACCGAGGCGGGCCGCGCCCGGCCGGCGAAGTACTGGGCCGACAGGCGCCGGGCCCGCTCGGCCAGCTCCCCGTCGCCGAGGACCCGCCTGCTCTCCTGCGCGGCCAGTTTGTCCAGCATGACGCTCACCCAGCGCCGCTCCTCCGCCTCGGACATCCGGGCGGGGATGAGCACGACCGTGCGGTCGCCCTCGCGGTAGGCGGAGACCGTGCGGCGGCGCCGGGCGCTCCTGCGGACCTCGACCGCGCTCGCCGCCGGGCCGCTCGGTGGCGGGCTCGTCTTGCCGCGCGGGGGTGTCGTGGCGCGGTTGAGTGGGTCGGCGGACACGCCCCGACGTTACCGGGTGTACGTACGAGAAGTCCCGGGTCCGGAACGCTTCCGTACCGATCCCTCACCGGGCGTTTGATTCGCGCGGCCCGACAGCGGCGGCCGATGGATGCGACAAGTACGACGAATACCCACCGCCTGTGGACAACTCTCCGCACCGTCCGGCCGGGCCCGGCATCCTGTCATTCGCCGGCACTCGCCGCAGTCCTTCGGCGCTCGCCGGCAGTCGCCGGCAGTCGTCGGCGACTGCCGGCGGAGCGTGACCGGCTCCGGCTCCACCGGCAGCCACACCTGACGCGGAGGGACGTTCCCGGACGTTCCCCTCCGGCCTCTCCCCCGCGTTCCTCACCGGGACGCGGGGACGTGAACCAGCGGACCACACCAGCACGGGGGCCTGTATGCATCCGATGATGAAGCCCGCCTTCCGGCGCGGCTGGCGTGACCTGAACACCGTGCAGTTCGGGATGACCCCGGCGCACGCGCTGACGCTCGGCCCCGTGGACACGGCCACGGGCAGCTTCCTGGATCTGCTCAACGGCACCCGCGGCCTGCCCCTGCTGAGAGCGGAGGGACACCGCATGGACCTGCCCGAGGGCCATGTCGACCGCCTGGTGGGACGGCTGGCGCGCGCCGGGCTGCTGGACGACGCCCGGGGAGGCGGCGCGGCCGCCGCCGCGCTGCGCGAGGAGCGGGAGGTCATGGACCGGCTCGGTCCCGATCTGGCCTCGCTCTCCCTGATCGCGGGCGAACCCGGCGAGGCGATCGACCGGCTGGCCGCCCGGCGGGGCCTGCGCGTGCAGGTACGGGGCGCCGGCCGGGTGGGTGCGGTGCTGGCCTCGCTGCTGTCCGGCGCCGGGGTCGGCGAGGTCGACGTGCGGGACGTCGGCCGGGTGGAGTCGTGGGACGTCGCTCCGGGCGGACTGCCGGCCGAGTGCGTCGGCGAACGCCGGGACGCGGCGGCGCGGCGGGCCGTGCGCCGGGCGGCCCCGGACCGTTCCGCCCGCCGCGGCCACCGGGCCGCGGCCGAGGCGGGCGAGCCGGGGTTCTCCCTGGTCGTGCTCGCCCCGCGGGACGACGTCGCCGTGCACGCCCCCGACCCGTCCGCCGCCGCCCCTCTCGTCGAGTCGGGCACCCCTCATCTGTACGCGGGCGTGGTGGAGGGCACGGGCGTCGTGGGTCCCCTGGTGCTGCCCGGCGAGACGGGCTGCGCCGGCTGCCTCCAGCAGGACCGAACCGACCGGGACGCGACGTGGCCGCGTCTGGTGGCCCAGTGGCGCGCCGCGCGGCCGCGCCAGGTCCGCCCCTGCGATCTCGCCCTCGCCACGACCGTCGCGGGCCTGGCGGCCGCGCACGCACTGGCCTTCCTCGACGGTGCGCGGCCCTCCAGCGCGGGCGCCCGCTGGGAGGTTTCCCTGCCCGGTCTGCACTGGCGCTCGCGGCCGGTCCGGCCGCATGCCGCCTGTCCGTGCGCGGCGGCCGGAGAAGGCATGAGGGAAGGCGTTGGGGAAGGTACGGGAGAAGGCGTGGGGGAAGACACCCCTAAGGACGGGGGGCGACGCGCGACAATGGCTGGGCAACGGCCGTCATCGACGCCATGCCGACAGGCAGACGCGGCGCGGCTTGCTGGGACTTGGAGGGCGCATGTCTGATCTTCCCCGGAAGGCGGTCACCCGGACCGCCAAGCTCGCCGCGCTTCCGCTCGGCTTCGCCGGGAGAGCGACCTGGGGACTCGGCAAACGGATCGTCGGCGAATCGGCGGAGATCGTCGGCCGGGAACTGCAGCAACGCACGGCCGAGCAGCTGTTCAAGGTGCTGGGCGAGCTCAAGGGCGGGGCGATGAAGTTCGGGCAGGCGCTGTCCGTCTTCGAGTCCGCGCTGCCCGAGGAGGTCGCCGGGCCCTACCGGGCCGCGCTGACCAAGCTCCAGGAGGCGGCGCCGCCCATGCCGACCCGGACCGTGCACTCCGTGTTGGAGGAGCGGCTCGGCGCGGACTGGCGCGAGCTCTTCGTGGAGTTCGAGGACAAGCCGTCCGCGGCCGCCTCGATCGGCCAGGTGCACCGGGCGGTGTGGCACGACGGCCGGGAGGTGGCGGTCAAGGTCCAGTACCCCGGCGCCGGCGACGCCCTGCTGTCCGATCTGGCCCAGCTGAGCCGGTTCGCCCGCCTGCTGGGTCCGCTGATCCCCGGCATGGACGTCAAGCCCCTGATCGCCGAGCTCAGGGACCGGGTCTCCGAGGAACTCGACTACGGTCTGGAGGCCCAGGCCCAGCAGGCGCACGCCGAGGAGTTCGAGGACGACCCCGATGTCGTCGTCCCGGCCGTGGTCCACCAGCGCGAGCAGGTTCTCGTCACCGAGTGGATCGACGGGGTCCCGCTGTCGGAGGTCATCGCGGACGGCACCCGTGAGCAGCGGGACCGTGCCGGACAGCTCCTCGCCCGGTTCCTGTTCTCCGGCCCGGCCCGCACCGGGCTGCTGCACGCCGACCCGCACCCGGGCAACTTCCGTCTGCTGCCGGGCGGCCCGGACGGTGAGGACGACTGGCGCCTGGGCGTGCTGGACTTCGGCACGGTCGACCGGCTGCCCGGCGGCCTGCCCACGCCGATAGGCGAGTCACTGCGCATGACCCTGGACGGCCAGGCGGAGGCGGTCTACGACATGCTGTGCAGGGAGGGGTTCGTCAAGGAGTCCATCGAGCTGGACCCCGACGCCGTCCTCGACTACCTGCTGCCGATCATCGAACCGGCGCAGGTGGAGGAGTTCACCTTCACCCGGGGGTGGATGCGCAGCCAGGCGGCCCGTATCGCGGACCCTCGCTCTCCCGCCTACCAGTTGGGCAAGCGGCTGAACCTGCCGCCGGCCTACCTGCTGATCCACCGTGTCACCCTCAGCACGATCGGCGTGCTGTGCCAGCTGGGGTCGACCGTGCGGCTGAGGGAGGAACTCCTGGAGTGGCTGCCGGGTTTCGTGTCCGAGCCGGACGCCGAGGAGTCGCCGGCCGCCGGGGCCTGAGCACGGGCGGCCGCTACCACCAGGCGGAGTCGAGCCGGCCCTCGATCGAGCGGAGGTGCTCCCGGGAGCAGCGGTCGCAGAAGTAGCGGCGGGCGCCGTTCTCCACGGAGCAGGTCCAGGTCGGCGGTGGCGGGCCCTCGGCCGGGGTGCCGCATCGCGCGCACACCAGGGACGGACGCTCCGCGGTGGAGCCGCCGTGGTCGCTGCCGCCGGTGGGACTCGTCACCCGGCGACGATACCGCCGGGTGCGCCGGGCGGCAGGGACAACGCACCGCGGGGGCCGGCCCACTCACGCGGACCGGCCCCCTGGGTACGGTTGTCGCTTCCCTCACCGGGAGGCGGCCGCCGGACGGCGGCGGTCGGTCACTGCATGACCGCCATCGCCAGCGCGCGGCGGGCGCGCAGCGAGGCACGCTCGGCGCGGCGCTGCATCCGGCGGGCGGCCGCCAGACGCACGGCCTGGCGCTCCCGCTCCGCCTCTCGCAGCCGCTCGTGCATATGCGCACGTGCCAGGGCTTCTGGGATGAGTTGCATCTCTCGGGTCCTGTTCTGACGCGAGTCGTTCGCGCCGGTGGTGGTGACGTCTTCGGTCGCGGAGCCTGCGGGCTCGCTGGTGGACGGCTTCATCGGGGCCTGCTTCTTGGGGTCGTGCGTGAGGGGGCGGTCGATCGTTCCTGCGGTGTTCATGCCGTGACCGGGTTCTTGCGCGGGCGGCCACGCGGCCGCTTCCGGGCGACGACGACACCCTGGACGAACAGCTCGCCACCCCAGACGCCCCAGGGCTCACGCCGCTCCTTGGCGCCGGCGAGGCAGGCCTCGATCAGCGGGCAGGTGCGGCAGAGGGACTTGGCGTACTCGACGTCGGCCGGCGACTCCGCGAAGAAGACCTCGGGGTCGTAGGAGCGGCACGGGACGGGCACGCCCAGGTTCTCGATGGCGTCGTCGAGCGCGGTGAGCGCGGTGAGCGGGGTCAAGGTGGGGTCCTCCGTGAGACCGGGCTTGGGGATCGTGTCGGAAGGCGGTACGGACGGGGCGTGCGCTTCGAGTTGCACGGTTCGTCTTCCTCGTCTGGTCGGTCCGGCCGGTCGGCCGGGTGTCGGCTGGGTACCGGGTCTTGTCTGTCCCGAGGCCCCTTCGCTCCGTCGTCCCGTTTCAGGGAAAACAGAAGGGCCGCGGATCCCGGGTGGGGTTCCGCGGCCCTGAAGGCGCCGGCCTGATCGGCGATCAGGCTGGATCACTCCAGGGTTTCGGCCCACGGAAGGCCCACATCAGGTGGTGCTGCGTCGTCTGCTTCCGGATTCCGGCACCGGCCGCCGCAAAGGCATAGGCCTGCGCCTGTGCCGCTACTGCTTCCAGTGCCTTGGTCGGTCGCTCATTGCCCGCGCGGACAGGGAGACCCGCGAGAGACAGGGAGGACGCCGGGCGGACGGCACGAATGCCGGACACACCGGTGCCCTGGTCGGAGGCGCCGAGCATGCACAGGGAGGCGACCGAGCGATCGGTCATTTTGGCGGTGCTGAAGAAGCTGCTCTTGATGCTGATCACTGGACTCGCCTCCTCTCGGCGTCTAGAGGGACTGGGGTGAGCCAGTCCGTGCGGGTATGCAAGTACAACACGGAATCAGGGCCTCAGGAAGGCCGCCGTTCCCGTGACCAAGAACCTATGGGGATTCCCGGGGCGTGCGCAAACTATTTTTTCGACGAGTTGGCATCAGTCCGCACCGACTTCGCCGCCGGGTTCCCGGCCTGCGCAGATGGCGAGAACGTCGGTTCCGTAGCGGCGCAGCTTGCGCATGCCGACCCCGGGGATACGGGCCAGCTCGCGCTCGTCGTCGGGCACGGCCTCGGCGATGGCCACCAGGGTCTTGTCGGTGAAGACGCAGAAAGCGGGCTGCCCGCTGCGGCCGGCCTGCTCCGCCCGCCACGCGCGCAGCCGCTCGTAGAGGCCCTCGTCCATGTCGGAGGGGCAGTCCTCGCAGCGCATCAGCTTCATCTCGCCGGCGTCGGTGAGCGTGCGCCCGCAGACCCGGCATCTCGCCGGGGTGCGCCGCAGGCGCCGTGGGGCGGCGCCCGCCCCGCCCGCGGCCCCCGCCACCACCCGGGCCGCGGCGAGTCCGCGCTCGACGCCGCCGGAGCCGCCCGTGCCGGTGCGGCCCGGGCCGCCGGGCGAGCCGGGGCGCAGTCCGTCGAGGAAGCGGCTGGGGCGGCGGCTGGGGCGGCTGCCGGGCGAGCGGGACACCGACCAGGACACGTACAGGTGCTCGCGGGCGCGGGTGACGCCGACGTAGAGCAGGCGGCGTTCCTCCTCGATCTGCTCGTCGGTCCGGGCGTAGGTGATCGGCATCATGCCCTCGGCGACCCCGACCAGGAAGACGGCGTCCCACTCCAGGCCCTTGGCGGAGTGCAGCGAGGCCAGGGTGACGCCCTCGACCGTCGGGGCGTGCTGGGCGTTCGCCCGTTCGTCGAGCTCCGCCACGAAGTCCGTCAGGGTGGCGCCCGGGCGTGCGGCGGCGAAGTCCCGCGCCAGGTTCACCAGGGCGGCCAGTGACTCCCAGCGTTCCCTGACGGCGCCGGAGCCGGCCGGGGGCTGCGGGGTCCAGCCTTCCGCGGACAGCACGGCCCCCACCTGGGAGGGCAGGTCGACGGCGTCGTCCAGGAGGGAGTCGTTGCCGCCGAAGCGGGCGGCGGCGCGCAGCGCGGTGCCCGCCTTGCGCACCTCGGGCCGGTCGAAGAAGCGCTCGGCGCCACGCAGCTGGTAGGGCACCCCGGCGTCCGCCAGGGCCTGCTCGTAGGTCTCGGACTGGGCGTTCGTGCGGAACAGGACGGCGATCCCGCTCGCCGGGACGCCGGAGGCGATGAGGTCGCGGATGCGGCGGGCGGCGCCCTCGGCCTCGGCGGGCTCGTCGGTGTACTCGGTGTAGACGGGCTCGGGCCCCGGGGGACGCTGGGAGACGAGTTCCAGCCGGTGGTCGGCGGCGCGGCCGCGGGCCTGGGCGAGCAGTCCGTTGGCGAGGTGGACGACCTGGGGGGTGGAGCGGTAGTCGCGGACCAGCTTGACGACGGTGGCGCCGGGGTGACGCACCCGGAAGTCGAGCAGATGGTCGGGGGTTGCGCCCGTGAACGAGTAGATCGTCTGGCTGGCGTCGCCGACGACGCACAGGTCGTCCCTGTCCCCCAGCCACAGCTCCAGCAGGCGCTGCTGGAGCGGGCTGACGTCCTGGTACTCGTCCACCACGAAGTGCTGGTACTGGGCGCGCACCTGTTCGGCCACGTCCGGGTGGTCCTGGAGGACCGCGACGGTCAGCAGCAGGACGTCCTCGAAGTCGATCACCGACCGGTTCCGCTTGAGGTCCTCGTAGACCGAGTACAGCTGGGCGATCTCGGCCGGGTCCCGGGGAGCCTCGCGGCCGGCCTTCGCGGCTGCGAGGGCGTAGTCGGCGGGGACGGTCTGGGTGACCTTGGACCACTCGATCTCCGCGGTGACGTCCCGCAGCTCGCCGCGGTCCAGGCGGATGCGGCAGGCGGCCGCCGCGTCCGCGACGAGCTGGATCTTGCGGTCGACGAGCCTCGGCATGGCACCGCCGATCGCTTTCGGCCAGAAGTACTGGAGCTGGCGCAGGGCGGCGGAGTGGAACGTCCGTGCCTGCACCCCGTGCGCGCCGAGCTGGCGCAGCCGGCCGCGCATCTCCCCCGCCGCGCGGTTGGTGAAGGTGACGGCGAGCACGCTGGGGGGCTGGAGGATGCCCGCGCGCACCCCGTAGGCGATGCGGTGGGTGATGGCCCGGGTCTTGCCCGTGCCGGCGCCGGCCAGCACGCACACCGGACCGCGCAGGGAGGTGGCCACCTCGCGCTGCTCGGGGTCGAGCCCTTCGAGCACGGCGTCGGCGGAGTCCGGTACCTGCGAGAAGAGGGGGGAGTGCGTTGCTGCTGTCACACCGCCATGCTGCCAGGTCGCGCGAGACGGGTGAGGAGGTTGTCCACAGGCAGGCCCACCCAGTCATATGAATGCGGCAGGCGTCACGCCGGGCGGGATACCCCCGGTGGGAATGCCGCGTGCATGACGTACGTTGCCCCACTGCGACGATCCACTCCCCGACCCGCCGAAGGAGCGCGAGACACATGCCGGGCACTGTGACGATGTACAGCACCACGTGGTGCGGCTACTGCCGCCGGCTCAAGAGCCAGCTCGACCGCGAGGGCATCGCGTACAACGAGATCAACATCGAGCAGGACCCGGAGTCCGCGGCCTTCGTGGAGAAGGCGAACGGGGGCAACCAGACGGTGCCGACCGTGCTCTTCGCGGACGGATCCACGCTCACCAATCCGTCGCTGGCGCAGGTCAAGCAGAAGATCGGCGTCTGACCCGGCCGATCGCCGGCCCGCCGGACGCGGAGACGGGGCGGCTCCCGGGACTTCCCGGGGGCCGCCCTCGCGCTGTTCCGCGTCCCCCGTGGCCGCGCGGGTCCGGGCGACCAGGTCCGGACGACCGTCCGCGCGGACAGCCGCGTCCGGACAGCCAGGCCCGGAGCCAGGCCCGGACAGCCAGGCCCAGACAGCCAGGCTCGAACGGCCGGGGTCAGACGGCCGTCCGCGTCGGCAGGGGCTTGCCGTACCACAACTCGATGAGGCGGGCCGCGATGGAGATGCCGTACGGGGGCAGGACCTCGCCGGACTCGAAGGCCGCGCTCAGCTCCTCGCGGGAGAACCAGCGGGCCTCGTGGATCTCGTCCCCGTCGACGTCGATGGCGGTGGAGGTGGCCTGCGCCATGAAGCCCAGCATCAGGCTGGAGGGGAACGGCCAGGGCTGGCTGGCGACGTACTCGACCTGGCCGACGGCGATGCCGACCTCCTCGTGGACCTCCCGGCGCACCGCCTGCTCGATGGACTCGCCGGGCTCGACGAAGCCGGCGAGGGTGGAGAAGCGGCCCTCGGGCCAGTGCACCTGGCGGCCGAGCAGGATGCGGTCCTCCTCGTCGGTGACCGCCATGATCACCGCCGGGTCGGTGCGCGGGTAGTGCTCGGCGCCGCAGGCCGGGCAGCGGCGGATGTGACCGGCCGCCGCGATCACGGTGCGCTCGCCGCAGCGGGAGCAGAAGCGGTGCAGGCGCTGCCAGTTCTCCAGCGCCACCGCGTGCACCATCAGGCCCGCGTCGCGGGGCGAGAGCAGCAGGCCGGCCTCGCGCAGCCCCGCCGGGCGGGCGGACTGGTCGATGCGGCCCGGCAGCGAGTCCTTCTGCAGGGCGAAGTAGCTGACGCCGTCCTCGTCCGTGCCCAGGAAGTAGCGGTGCGCCTCGGTGAGGGGGGCCTCGAAGGAGGGCGTCATGACGAGCTCGGTACGGCCGTCGGGCGTCTCGTCGATGAGCACCTGGCCGCCGGAGACCACGAAGCAGCGGGTGGTGGGGTGGCTCCATGCCGCGGCGAGCCATGCCTCGTCGAGCCGGTGGTGGGCGGCCCGGTCGATGCCGCTGGGCGCGGTGAGCGAGATGGGCCGGTCGGCGGTGTGGTCGGTCCAGGTGGTCACGGGTACTTCCAACTCCCCCGGTGCAGCGGATGTTTCAGCGGCGGTTCAGCGGGTGGTACGGCGGCGGGCGACCGGGGCCGGCGGGGCGTCGGGTGCGGGGCGGCCCTTCCAGTGTGCCCCGCCCGGGTCACCGCCCCGGTCAAGGCGTGCGTCAGGGGGCGCCGCGCCAGTGCTCGGCGAGGTCGCCCCACAGGTAGGCGCTGGTCTCGACGCCTTTGAACAGGAGGTCGAGTTCGACCTTCTCGTTCGGGGCGTGCCAGCCGTCGGACGGCACGGAGATGCCCAGGAAGAGCACGGGCGCGCCGAGCACCTCCTGGAGATCGGCCGCCGGACCCGAGCCGCCCTCGCGGGTGAAGCGGACGGGTGTGCCGAAGGCGCGGCCCATGGCGCGGACCACGGACCGCAGGGCGGGATGGTCGAGCGGCGTCAGGCAGGGGCGGGTGGCCGATCCGAAGGTGATCTCGCAGCGGATGCCGGCGGGCACCTGCTCGGCGGCCCAGGCGCGGACGGCCTTCTCGATGTGGTCGGGGTCCTGCCCGGCCACCAGGCGGAAGGACAGCTTCACCATCGCGGTGGAGGGGACGACCGTCTTGCTGCCGGGTCCCTGGTAGCCGCCGCCGATGCCGTTGACCTCGGCGGTGGGACGGGCCCAGACGCGCTCGAGAGTGGTGTACCCGGCCTCGCCGTACGTGGCGCGGGACTTGGCGGTGTCCAGCCACTTCTGCTCGTCGAAGGGCAGTTCGGCGAACAGCTCGCGTTCGCGGTCGGTGAGTTCGACCACGCCGTCGTAGAAGCCGGGGATCGCCACCCGCGCGTGCTCGTCGTGCAGGGCGGCGACGAGGCGGGCGGCCGCGGTGGCCGGGTTGGGCACGGCGCCGCCGAAGGAGCCGGAGTGGATGTCCTGGGCGGGCCCGGAGAAGCGGATCTCGCACTCGGCGAGGCCGCGCATGCCGGTGCACACCGTGGGGGTGTCCTCGGACCACATGCCGGTGTCGGAGACGATCACCGCGTCGGCGGCCAGACGGTCGGCGCGGCTCTCGACGAGGGCCCGGAAGTGCGGGGAACCGGACTCCTCCTCGCCCTCCACGAGCAGCTTCAGGTGGACGGCCGGGGCGGCACGGCCGGTGGCGGCGAGGTGGGCACGGACGCCGAGTGTGTGGAAGAACACCTGGCCCTTGTCGTCGGCCGCCCCGCGCGCGTACAGACGGCCCTCCCGGACGACCGGCTCGAAGGGGTCGCTGTCCCAGCCGTCCTCGCGGGCGGCGGGCTGCACGTCGTGGTGGCCGTAGACCAGGACGGTGGGGGCGTCGGGGTCGTCGGAGGGCCACTCGGCGAAGACCGCGGGCGCGCCGTCGGTCGGCCAGACCTCGGCGGTGGTGAAGCCGGTCTCCTTGAGCTTGGCCGCGAGCCAGTCGGCGCTGCGCCGTACGTCGGGCGCGTGGTCGGGCTGCGCCGACACGGAGGGGATGCGCAGCCATGCGGCGAGGTCGTCGAGGAAGGCGGTGCGGTGCTGCTGGATGTACGTACGGACGGCGCTGTCCGGGGTCGGGCTCATGCTCCCGAGCCTATCGGCCCGCGGAGGCATCCCGTTCGGGCGGTTCGTCACACTCCGGCTCGTCCGGCGGCTCCTGGAGCAGCAGCCGCTCCAGCGCGGCCCGGTCCGGCAGGGACGGCGGCCGCACGACCTCGCCGCTGCGCACGTACAGGAAGGCGGCGGTGACGCGGTCCAGCGGCAGGCCGTGCCGCTCGGCCCAGGCCAGCCGGTACAGCGCGAGCTGCAGCGGGTCGGCGGTACCCGCCCGTCCCGTCTTCCAGTCCACGATCTCGTACGTCGCCTCGTCGCCGTCGCCCTCCTTGTAGACGGCGTCGATCCGGCCGCGCACCACGCGGCCGGCCACCTCCAGCTGGAAGGGGGCCTCGACGCGGTGGGGCGTGCGGTGCGCGTACTCGGTGCGCTCGAAGGCGTCCTTGAGCGCCTCCAGATCGCGCTCGTCGGCGATCTCCGCGTCGGAGCCGGGCAGCTCCTCGGGTTCCAGCATGGGCAGGGTCAGTTCCTCGAAGCGGCTCTCCACCCAGGCGTGGAAGCGGGTGCCCCGGCGTGCGGCGGGCTGCGGGGGGCGCGGCATGGGGCGCGCGAGTTCCCGGGCGAACTCCTCCGGGTCCGCGGCCAGCCGCATCACCTGCGAGGCGGTCAGCGTGCCGGGCAGGGGGACGTCGGTGACCTGCCGGCGGGCGCGCTGGAGTTCTCCGGCGAGCGCGTCCAGGTCCCGGTCCCAGGAGGCGACGACACGGGCCTCCTCGGGGGTGAGGGGCGCGGACCGCGGTGCGGCGGGGTGCGGGCGCGCGGGGTGGGGGCGCACGGAGGCACGGCCGGGCGCGGTCGCCTGGTGCGGGACCGTGGGGCGCGCGGTGGTCCAGGAGTCCCGGTCACCGGGGTCTCCGTCGCCGGGATCTCCCTCGCCCGGACCTCGGTGCGGGGCGTGCCCGCGGGGGGCGGGCTCCTCGTGGGAGGCGCGGCCGTGAGAGGCGGCCTGGTCGTGGGGGAGGTCGTCGTCGTGGGGCGGTGTGTCGTACGGCGGCTCGTCGTGGGGCGGCTCGTCATCCAGGAATGCGCCGTACAGGGGCTCGTCGTACGGGGGCTCGTCGTGGGGCGGCTCGTCGTACGGCGGTTCCTCGTCCTCGGGTGGCGGGGGCCAGTCGGGGTCGTCGTGGGCGTCGGGGTCGTGGGCCGCCGTCGGGCGCCCCGTCCCGCGGGTGGCCAGGTCCTCCAGGTGGGCGAGGACGGTCCGCGCGGCGGCGCGGCGGCGTGCCATGGCCGCCTCGTCCAGCGGCAGCGGCCACACCTGCTCGGCGGCGGACCGGTGCAGAGCGGGGTTCTCCTCACCCTCCTCCGGCGCGTCCGCCCAGGCCTCGATCTCGCCGTACCCGGCGGCGCAGTGGTCGTACAGCGCCTGGAGGAAGGCGGAGGGGCCGCGGGGCTTCTTCTGGCTGGGGCCCCACCAGTGACCGGAGCCGAGCAGCAGCGAGCGGGGACGGGTGAACGTGACGTAGCCGAGCCGCAGCTCCTCGGTGCGCTGGTGCTGCTTCATCGCCTCGTGGAAGGCCTTCAGGCCCCGGGAGTCCCAGCTGTCCACGTCGGGCAGCGTGTCGGCGTCGCCGCGCAGGGCGTGGGGCAGCACCTTGCCCTGGCTGGTCCACTTCTCCCGGCCCTGGCCGCTGGGGAAGGTCCCCTCGACCAGGCCGGGGACGGCGACGACGTCCCACTCCAGGCCCTTGGACTTGTGCGCGGTGAGCACCTTGACGGTGTTCTCACCGCCCGGGAGCGCGTTGTCCAGGCCCTTCTCGTACTGGGCGGCGGTGCGCAGGAAGCCGAGGAAGGCGAGCAGGCTCGCCTCGGGCTCGTTCGCGGCGAAGGAGGCGGCGACGTCCAGGAAGTTCGACAGGGTCTCCCGGCGGCGGGCCGCCAGGGCGTGCGGCGAGGCCGCCAGCTCGACCTCCAGGCCGGTGACGGCCAGGACCCGGTGCAGTACGTCCATCAGGGGGTCGGCCAGCGAGCGGCGCAGGTCGCGCAGTTCGGCGGCGAGCCGGGCGAACCGCACGCGCGCGTCCGGTGAGAAGGGGAGCCCGTCGTCCTCCCCGGCTCCGTCCAGGGGGGACTCCAGGAAGGTGTCGAGGGCGTCCGCGAGCGAGACCACCTCGGCCGGGTCGACGCCCTCGACGGCCTCGGCGAGCCGCCGGTCCGGGTCGTCGGCGGCGTCCGCGCGCGCGTGCGCGTGCGCGTGCGCGACCAGCAGCCGCGCCCTGCGCCCGAGGAGCGCGAGGTCGCGCGCGCCGATGCGCCAGCGCGGGCCGGTCAGCAGCCGTACCAGCGAGGCGTTGGCCCCGGGGTCCTGCAGGACCTCGCAGACGGCGACGAGGTCGGCGACCTCGGGCAGGTGCAGCAGCCCGGACAGGCCGACCACCTCGACCGGGACGTCACGGGCGACGAGGGCGCCCTGGATCTCGGCGAAGTCGGTCGCCGTACGGCACAGCACGGCGATCTCACCGGGCGCCTTCCCGGTGCCCACGAGATGGGCGATGGAGTCGGCGAGCCACTCGATCTCCTCGGCGTGGGTGCGCAGCAGCGCGCAGCGCACCAGGCCGTCGCGCTCGGCGCCGGGTGCGGGGCGCAGTGCCTCCACGCCCGCGTGCATGGCGCGCAGCGGCTCGGCGAGGCCGTTGGCGAGGTCGAGGAGCCGGCCGCCGCTGCGGCGGTTCTCGCTGAGCGCCTGGCGGGTGGCGGGGCGGCCGTCGGCGTGCGGGAAGTGCTCGGGGAAGTCGTCCAGGTTGGCGACGGAGGCACCGCGCCATCCGTAGATCGCCTGGCAGGGGTCGCCCACCGCGGTCACCGGATGGCCGGTGCCGCCGCCGAACAGGCCGGCGAGCAGGATGCGCTGGGCGACCGAGGTGTCCTGGTACTCGTCGAGCAGGACCACGCGGAACTCCTCGCGCAGCGCACGGCCCACTTCGGGGAGCTGGGCGAGCCGCGCGGCGGAGGCGATCTGGTCGCCGAAGTCGAGCAGGTCGCGCTCGCGCTTGGCGTCCCGGTAGCGCAGCACCAGTTCGGCCAGTTCCCGGCGGGCGGCGGCGGTCTCGGGGACCTTGCGCAGATCGGCGTTGCTGAGCTTGGCGCCCTGGAGGGTGAGCAGCAGCTCCGCGTCCCAGGCGCGCAGCCGCTCCGGGCGCACCAGGTGTTCGGCCAGCTCGGCGTCGAGGGCGAGGAGGTCCCCGACCAGGTCCGGGAACGAGCGGGTGAGCGACGGGTACGGGCCGGGGGCCTCGCGCAGCACCCGGGCGGCGAGCTGGTAGCGGGTGGCGTCGGCCAGCAGCCGGGCGGTGGGCTCCAGTCCGATGCGCAGGCCGTGGTCGGTGAGCAGACGGCCGGCGAAGGCGTGGTACGTGGAGATCGCCGGCTCGCCGGGCGGATGGTCCGGGTCGATCGCGTCGGGGTCGGTCACGCCCGCCCGCACCAGCGCCTTGCGGACGCGCTCGGCGAGTTCTCCGGCGGCCTTGTTGGTGAACGTCAGACCGAGGACCTGCTCGGGGGCCACCTGGCCGGTGCCGACCAGCCACACCACGCGGGCCGCCATCACGGTCGTCTTGCCGGACCCGGCGCCGGCCACGATCACCTGCGGGGCGGGCGGCGCGGTGATGCAGGCCGTCTGCTCCGGGGTGAACGGGATCCCTAGGAGCTCCTTGAGCTGCTCGGGGTCGGTGATACGGGCGGGCACGCCGAAGAGGCTAGCGGCGGGTACTGACAGCCGGTGCCGGATCGTCCTGCGGGCCGGAGGAAACGCAGGTCAGCACACGTGGTGCCGTTCGTCACGCGGGTGCGGTGCCCCGGCAGCCACGCCACCCGGTCCGCCACCACGCGCCCACCGGTCCGTCCGCCCCGCACCCGCGCGGCCGCCGGGCCCGTCCGCCCGAACCCGCCGCCCCGACCGCCCCGCCCCCACCGCTCCATCCGCCCGTGGGCCCGCGGACGACTCGGCCCGCCGCCCGTGGGCCCGCGGACGACTCGGCCCGCCGCCCGTGCGGCGCCGCGGACCACACCGGGCCGTAGGGCCGCAGGGCCGCACGGGCCACCCGGACCACGCGGCCCGCGGCTCACTCGACCACGTGCCGTCCCTCCGGCCGGGCGCTGCACGAGGCGCGGAACGCGCAGTGCGCGCAGTGCTGGCCGGCCGTCGGGGTGAACCGCTCGTCGAGGACCTTGGCGGCGGCCGTGGCCAGCAGTTCGCCCGCCCACTCCCCCTCCGGCGGCTCCTGCGCCTGCACCTTGGGCAGGCCGTCGCCGCCGTCCCGCCGCGCCGCGCCCTGGCGCAGCTGGACGAGTTCGGCGCCGCCCGGCGCGGGGCGTGTCCCGCCGAACGCCTCGTCGACGGCGCCCTCGCGGACAGCGAGCTGGTAGACGGCCAGCTGGGGATGGCGGGCCACCTCGGCCGAGGTGGGCGCCTGCTTGCCGGTCTTGAAGTCGACGACATAGGCGCGGCCCTCGCCGTCGGTCTCCACCCGGTCCATGGAGCCGCGCACACGCACCTGGAAACCGCCCGCCTCCAGGGTGACGTCGAAGTCGTGCTCACTGGCCACCGGCGTGCGGCCGGCCCGCTCCAGGACGTGCCACTTCAGGAACCGTTCGAGCGCCACGCGCGCGTGCTCCTTCTCCTGCGCCGACTTCCACGGCGCGTCGAAGGCCAGCGCGTTCCACACCGTCTCCAGGCGCTCCATGAGCACGTCGAGGTCGGCGGGGGTGCGCCCGGAGGCGACCTCGTCGGCCAGCACGTGCACCACGTTGCCGAAGCCCTGCGCCGCGGTGGCGGGGGCGTCGGCCTTCACCTCCCGGCCGAGGAACCACTGGAGGGCGCAGGTGTTGGCGAGCTGGTCCAGGGCGCTGCCGGAGAGCACCACGGGCTGGTCGCGGTCGCGCAGCGGCACCTTGCTCTCGGTCGGTTCGTCCATGCCCCACCAGCGGTACGGGTGCGCCGAGGGGACCAGTGGGCGGCCCTCGTCGTCGGCGAGCGCCGCCAGCCGGGCCAGCCGGTGCGCGGCGGCCCGTCTGAGGGCGTCGGAGGCGCGCGGGTCCACCGTCGTGGCGCGCAGCTCGGCGACCAGCGCCGCCACGGACAGCGGGCGGCGCGGGCGGCCCGTGACGTCGACGGGCTCCACGCCGAGTTCGGCGAGGAAGCGGGAGGGCTGGTCGCCGTCGTCGGCGGGGGCCTTCACCGCGGTGACGACGAGACGCTCCCGCGCGCGCGTGGCGGCGACGTAGAACAGGCGGCGTTCCTCGCTCAGCAGCGCGCCGGGCGTGAGGGGCTCGGCGAGTCCGTCGCGGCCGATGCGGTCGGCCTCCAGCAGGGAGCCGCGGCGGCGCAGGTCGGGCCACAGGCCCTCCTGCACGCCTGCCACGACCACCAGGCGCCACTGCAGGCCCTTGGAGCGGTGCGCGGTCATCAGACGCACCGCGTCGGGGCGTACGGCCCGCCGGGTGAGCGTGTCGGCGGCGATGTCCTGTGCCTCGATCTCCTCCAGGAAGTTCAGGGCGCCCCGGCCGCCGGTGCGCTCCTCGGCGCGCGCCGCGGTCGCGAACAGGGCGCACACGGCGTCCAGGTCCCGGTCGGCGTTGCGCCCGGCGGCGCCGCCGCGCCGGGAGGCGCGCTCCAGGCGGGTGGGCCACGGCGTGCCCTCCCACAGGTCCCACAGCGCCTCCTCGGCGGTGCCGCCCTCGGCCAGACGCCGTCTGGCCCTGGCGAGCAGGGCGCCCAGGCGCTGGGCGCCGCGCGCGTAGGCGGGGTCGTGGGCGACCAGCCGCTCGGGTTCGGCGAGCGCCCGGGCGAGGAGCTGGTCCGAGGGCGGCGGCAGGGGGTTGCCCGCGGTGCGCTCCTCCTCGCGCAGGGCGCGGCCGAGGCGGCGCAGGTCGGCGGTGTCCATGCCGGCCAGCGGGGAGGCGAGGAGGGCGAGGGCGGTCTCGGTGTCGAGCCAGCACTCCGGAGCACCTTCGGCAGCCGCCTGCGCCTCTCCGGCGCCGGGCGCGTCGGCATCCGGCGTCTCGATGTCGGGCGCGTCGGCATCCGGCGTCCCGATGCCGGGCGCGTCGGCATCCGGCTCCGCGTCCGTCACGCCGACGTCCGCCGCCGTGGCGCCCGCTCCCCCGGTTTCCGTGCCCTCCGCGTGCGCCTCGCCCCCGGTGCCGGGCTGGTCGCCGCGCCGTGCGGTCGTCGGCTCGTCGCCGGGCCGCCGGGCCGCTTCGGCCGTGGCCACCGCGCGCAGCGCCGTCAGCAGGGGCGCGACCGCCGGTTCGTGGCGCAGGGGCAGGTCGTCGCCGTCGACCTCCACAGGCACGCCGGCGGCCGTCAGGGCGCGGCGCAGCGTGGGCAGGCTGCGGGCGCCGGCCCGCACCAGGACCGCCATCTCGCCCCAGGGAACCCCGTCCTCGAGGTGGGCCCGGCGCAGGATGTCGGCGATGTTGTCCACCTCGGTGCCCGGCGTCGGGTACGTGTAGACCTCGACGCGGCCACCGTCGTGGACCGCGGTCAGCTCGCGGTGCGCCCGCACCTTCTCGGCGGGCAGCCGGGTGAGCGGCATGCGCCGGGTCAGCAGGCGGGTCGCGGCCAGCAGGGCCGCGCCGGAGCGGCGGGAGACGCGCAGCACCTCCACGGGCGCGGGCCGGCCGTCCGCGCGCGGGAAGGTCTGCGGGAACTGCAGGATGCCGTTCACGTCCGCGCCCCGGAAGGCGTAGATCGACTGGTCGGGGTCGCCGAAGGCGAGCAGCGTGCGGCCGCCTCCGGCCAGGGCGCGCAGCAGCCGTACCTGGGCCGGATCGGTGTCCTGGTACTCGTCGACGTAGACCGCGTCGTACTGGGCGGCGAGCTGCGCGGCGACCTCGGGGCGCTGGGCGAGCAGCACCGCGCGGTGGACGAGTTCGGCGTAGTCGAGCACGCCCTGGAGGTCGAGGACGTCGAGGTACTCGGCGAGGAAGGCGGACGCGGCCTGCCAGTCGGGGCGGCCGATGCGGCGCGCGAACGCCGCCAGCTCGCCGGGTCCGAGGCCCAGCTCGCGGCTGCGGGCCAGGACCGCGCGGACCTCGTCGGCGAAGCCCCGGGTGGTCAGGCAGGCGCGCAGCTCGTCCGGCCAGCGCAGGTGCGCCAGGCCCAGCCGCTCCAGGTCGACGTGGCCCGCGAGCAGTTCCCGTACGGTGACGTCCTGCTCGGGGCCGCTGAGCAGGCGCAGCGGCTCCACGAACAGGTCGCTGTCCTGGTGGGCGCGGACCAGGGCGTAGCAGAAGGAGTGGAAGGTGGTCGCGCGGGGCGCGCGTGCCGCCCCGGTGCGCAGCGCCATGCGGTCGCGCAGTTCGACGGCCGCCTTGCGGCTGAAGGTCAGCACCAGGATGCGCTCGGGGTCCGTGCCGCGGGCCGTCCGTGCGGCGACGGACTCGACCAGCGTGGTGGTCTTGCCGGTGCCGGGGCCGGCGAGGACGAGCAGCGGACCGGAGGCGTGGTCAACCACGGCGCGCTGTGCCGCGTCCAGACGAGGGGGGTCCGGCCGGGCCGGCGGGGTACGCACCAGTCGGTAGGCGCCACGGCTCCCCTGACGCACCTGGGAGTGCGGCAGGCGTCTGGTGGAGGAAGAGGAGCTCACGTGGTTCGCCGGTCCTGGTGGGTGTTCTCGGGTCTGTCGGGTGCGGCGCGCGGGGCCGCGGTCGCGTGGACGGGCCGCCGGACGGGACGGGCGGTGGCCGCGAGGTGAGGGGGACACGCGCAGCCGACGGTACGCCGGTGCCGGGGCCGGAAGCAGGGCTTCCCCTTCTTCCCGGCGGTCCCAACGGTTCCGCCGGTCGCCTGGGTCTCGTCGGTCCCATCAGTCCGGTCAGTCCCGTCGGTCCCGAACGTCGCGACAGTCGCGTCTGTCTCCTGCGTCAAGCTGGTCCCCTCGCTCCCGCCGCTCCCTCCGGGCGCCGCCGTCACGCGTGTCTCTCGACGCACGAACGTACGGCATGCCGGGCGGGTGCCCGTATTTCCCCGTACGGTCGGCGGGCTCCCCGTCGCGGCGCCGGATGGCGGAAGCTGTCAGGTGTGACCCCGCGCACGTTCGCCGCCGTCCCACCGGGCCCGCCTCATGTCGAGACGCGGCACGTGGTCCCCGGCCGATCCGCCCGCCTCCCTCAAAGGTGTGCCCTCGGTGCGGTAGTGGGCGAGGGCGCGCAGTTCGTGCCCCGGAAGCAGCACGCCGTCGGCGCGGACCACCCGCCACCACGGGACGGCCCCGCCGTACAGGGCCATCACCCGGCCGACCTGCCGGGGCCCGCCCTCCTCGAGCCACTCGGCGACGTCGCCGTACGTCATGACGCGCCCCGGCGGGATCGACTCGGCGACCTCCAGGACCCGTTCGGCGTACGGCGGCAGGGCGCCGGGGTCCCGCGCGGCACCGTCGCCCGGGGCACGTTCCGCGCCGTGCCCGTCCGGAAGGCTCACTTCGCTCATCCGCCCCATCCTGCCCCACCCCACCGACAGTGGGACGCGCCCGTGACGGGGTGGGCCCCTCGCCTCGGCGCGACACTTCGGGCAGACTGTGCGACCCCGCATATGCACCCTGATGTCCCCGTGTGTCGGTGGGGCATGCCACCATCGTGCGGGCGGTGACCGGTGATACGAGACCAAGAAGAGACCATGAAGCAGCAGGGTGTGCACCCCGATGACGCGGAGGGCACCTCTGGGGTCTCGTCGCGCCCCGGCACCGGCGACACGGCAGGCGCGGACCCGCGGGCGACCGCCGGCCAGGACCGTCCGGAGACGGCGGGCGCTGAGGACCGTTCGGAGACGGCGGGCGCGGAGGACCGTGGAGGCCGTCGGCAGGCGGCGGGCGCGGAGGACCGTGAGGACGGCCGGGAGCCGGCGGGCGGACAGGACCGCCGGGACCCGGCCGGCAAGGGGAACGCCGAGACGGGGAGGAAGGCCGCGGCCGCACGGAGGAGGTCCGGCGAGGGCGCCGAAGTGACGGACATCGACGAGGTCGAGGGCGACGAGCCCCTGCTCCCCGCGCGCGTGCACCGCCCCTCCGATCTCATGCGGCTGCTGGTGGGCGTACTCGGCATCGCCGTCCTGCTGGCGATCGCCGCCTTCGCGCACGGCACCACATCAGGTCTCGAACAGGACATCAACAAGGGCACCGGGCAGGCGCCCGACCTGCTCATCAAGATCGCCGGCCTGGCCTCCAGCATCGCGATCCTGCTGGTGCCGGTCGCCTTCGCGATCGAGCGGCTGATCAAGCGGGACGGACTGCGCATCGCCGACGGCGTGCTGGCGGCGGTCCTCGCGCACGGAGTGACGCTCACCACCGACCTGTGGGTCGCCAAGGCCGCCCCGCCGTCCATCCAGGAGGCCCTCACCCAGCCCTCCCCCGGCGACATCCACGCCCTGACCGACCCGGTGCACGGCTACCTGGCGCCCGTCATCGCGTACATGACCGCCGTCGGCATGTCCCGCAGGCCGCGGTGGCGCGCGGTGCTGTGGATCGTGCTGCTGCTCGACGCCTTCTCGATGCTGGTCACCGGTTACACGACGCCGTTCTCGATCATCCTGACGGTGCTGATCGGATGGACCGTCGCCTACGGCACGCTCTACGCGGTCGGCTCCCCGAACGTCCGCCCCACCGGACGGACCCTGATGGCCGGACTGCGGACCGTCGGATTCCGGCCGGTGAGCGCGGCCCGCGAGGAGACGCCGGACACCGCGGACGCCGACCGCGGCCGGCGCTACTTCGTCACGCTGGAGGACGGCCCGCCGCTGGACGTCACGGTCGTCGACCGCGAGCAGCAGGCGCAGGGCTTCTTCTACCGGGTGTGGCGCAATCTCACGCTGCGCGGCTTCGCCACCCGCAGCAGCCTGCAGTCGCTGCGCCAGGCCCTGGAGCAGGAGGCGCTGCTGGCCTACGCGGCCATCGCGGCCGGCGCCAACGCGCCCAAGCTGATCGCGACCTCCGAGCTCGGCCCCGACGCCGTGATGCTGGTCTACGAGCACACCGGCGGACGCACGCTGGACGCGCTGGCGGACGAGGAGATCACCGACGAGCTGCTGCGCCACAGCTGGGAGCAGGTGCTGTGCCTGCAGTCGCGCCGGATCGCGCACCGCAGGCTGGCGGGCGACGCCATCCTGGTGGATCGTTCCGGCAGGGTGATCCTCACCGATCTGCGCGGCGGCGAGATCGCGGCCGGTGACCTGCTGCTGCGGATGGACGTCGCCCAGCTGCTGACGACGCTCGGCCTCCGGGTGGGCGCCGGGCGTGCCGTGGCCTCCGCCGTGGAGGTCCTGGGTCCCGACGCGGTCGCCGACTGCCTGCCCATGCTGCAGCCCATCGCGCTGACCCGGAGCACCCGCGCGACGCTGCGCCGGCTGGCCCGGGAACGGGCCCAGCGCGAGCGCGAGGCGGTCCTCGAGGCCTCCCGGCTGGCGAGACAGGCCCGAGCCGAGGCGGCCGAGGCGGCCGGGGCTGCCGGGGAGGGTGGCGGGCCCGTCGTACTGGAAAAGCCCGACGGGCCGGACAGGGAGAAGGAGAAGAAGAAGGACAAGAAGGCCGAGCGCGCCGAGGCGCGGGCGGAGAAGCGGGCCATCGACGAGGCCGTGGAGGAGGCCCGTGAGGAGGACCTGCTCACCCAGATCCGCCACCAGGTGCTGCGGATCAGACCGCAGGCGCCGGTCGAGCCGGCCCGGCTGGAGCGGGTACGGCCGCGCACGCTGATCAGCTTCATCGCGGGCGCCATCGGCGCGTACTACCTGCTGACCCAGCTCACCCACATCCAGTTCGGGCCGCTGGTCGCGAACGCCCAGTGGGGCTGGGTGCTGGCGGCGGTGCTGTTCTCGGCGCTGAGCTATGTGGCGGCGGCGATGGCCCTGCTGGGGTTCGTGCCGGAGCGGGTGCCGTTCCCGCGGACCGTGGCGGCGCAGGTGGCCGGGTCCTTCGTGAAGATCGTCGCGCCGGCCGCGGTCGGCGGTGTGGCCCTCAACACGCGTTTCCTGCAGCGGGCCGGTGTGCGGCCCGGGCTGGCGGTGGCGAGTGTCGGCGCCTCGCAGCTGTTCGGGCTCGGCTGCCACATCCTGATGCTGCTGTCCTTCGGCTACCTGACCGGCACCGAGAAGACGCCCTCGCTGTCGCCGTCCCGGACGGTCATCGCGGGCCTGCTGACGGTCGCGGTGCTGGTGCTGGTGGTCACCTCCGTGCCGTTCCTGCGCAAGTTCGTCTCCACGCGCGTGCGGTCGCTGTTCGCCGGTGTGGTCCCGCGCATGCTGGACGTGCTGCAGCGCCCGCAGAAGCTCGTCACCGGCATCGGCGGGATGCTGCTGCTGACCTTCTGCTTCGTGATGTGCCTCGACGCCTCGATCCGGGCCTTCGGCGACCACACCACCTCGGTGAGCATCGCCAGCGTCGCGGTCGTCTTCCTCGCCGGCAACGCGCTGGGCTCGGCCGCCCCGACCCCGGGCGGCGTGGGCGCGGTCGAGGCGACCCTCACGGTCGGTCTGATCGCCGTGGGCCTGCCCAAGGAGGTGGCCGCCCCGGCGGTGCTGATGTTCCGCCTGCTGACCCTGTGGCTGCCGGTGCTGCCGGGCTGGCTGGCCTTCAACCATCTGACCCGCAAGGGATCGCTGTAAATCACGTTCCGCGCACCGGGCCGCTCGACGCCCGCGCACCGGGCCGCCCGAAGCCCGCGGCGGCCCGGGCCGCTCGCCCGGACGGCCCGCGTCCCGCGCGGGAGCGCGGCCGCGGCGCGAGGATGGGGGTATGCCAAGCCCCCGCGGGCTGCGACTCGCCGCCCTGACCGCAGCCGCCGTCCTGCTGTCCGCAGCGGCGGCGGGCTGCGGTGGCGGCGGTTCCGAGGACGGTGACCTGACGGCCCAGAAGCTGGACTGGAAGGACTGCCCGGCCCCGTCGGCGGCCGAGGGCGGCGGCCCGGCCCCCTCCCCGCTGCCCCACGGGGGCAAGTGGGAGTGCGCCACGATGAAGGCGCCGCTGGACTGGGGCAAGCCCAAGGGGGACACGATCGGCATCGCGCTGATCCGGGCGAGGGCGAGCGGTCCCGGCGCCCGCATCGGCTCGCTGGTGTTCAACTTCGGCGGTCCCGGCGGCTCGGGGGTCAGCACCCTGCCCGCGGTGGGGCAGGACTACGAGAAGCTGCGCACCCGCTACGACCTGGTGAGCTTCGACCCGCGGGGGGTGGGGCGGAGCGCGGGCGTGCGCTGCGAGAGCGACGCCCAGCTCGACCAGTACTTCCAGCAGGACGCGACCCCCGACGACGCCGCCGAGCGCACCGCCTTCCTCGACAACACCAAGCGGTTCAACGCCGGCTGCGACGAGAACGCGCCGAGGATCCTCCCGCATGTGCGCACCACCGACGCGGCGCGCGACATGGATCTCATGCGGCAGGTCCTGGGCGATCCCAAGCTGTACTACTTCGGCATCTCGTACGGCACGGAGCTCGGCGGCGTCTACGCCCACCTGTTCCCCAAGCACGTGGGCCGGGCCGTCCTGGACGCGGTCGTCGACCCCACCCAGACCCCCGAGCAGAGCTCGCTCGGCCAGGCCAGGGGCTTCCAGCTCGCCCTGGACAACTTCGCGCGTGACTGCGTCTCCAAGTCCACCAAGTGCCCGGTCGGCGACAGCGCGCAGGACGTGGAGAACCGCATCGCCGCGCTGCTGAGGAACCTCGACGCCAAGCCGATCCCGGGCATCTTCCCGCGCCGGCTGACCCAGACGGCGGCGACGAACGGCATCGCGCAGGCCCTGTACTCCAAGGAACTGTGGGGCCCGCTCACCGAGGGGCTGCAGCAGGCGTACGCCGGCGACGGCAGGATCCTCATGCTGCTGTCCGACGCGATGAACGGCCGCAGCGAGAACGGCGAGTACAGCAACATCACCTCGGCGAACGTCGCGATCAACTGCGCCGACGACAAGCAGCGCTACGACGTGGGCCAGGTGGAGCGGAAGCTGCCCGAGTTCCGGGCCGCCTCCCCGCTGTTCGGCGAGTTCCTGGCCTGGGGCATGCTCGGCTGCACCGACTGGGCCGTGCCCGGCGCCGCCGAGCATCCGGACGTCCACGCGCCCGGGTCGGCGCCCATCCTCGTCGTGGGCAACACCGGCGACCCTGCGACGCCCTACGCGGGCGCGAAGAAGATGGTGGACGCCCTTGGCAAGGGCGTCGCCGTCGAGCTCACCTGGAAGGGCCAGGGACACGGCGCCTACGGCAGCGGGAATCCGTGCGTGCAGAACTCGGTGAACGGCTACCTGCTCGACGGGAAGGTGCCCCCGGCCGGCTCCGTCTGCTCCTGACCGGCAGCCGCACAAACCCTTGAAAGCGGCAGAGCGGCGACAAAACAGCAGGTCAAGGCGTTATCCACAGGCCGTCACCGGCCGGACGGGATCCGCCTACCATGGCAGGACCGCTTCCCGTGGGCCATCCGCGGGGAGCACAGGAGCGGATACGGGGGATGCACATGTCGCGTTTCGTGCGATGGACGGCGGCCGTCGCCGCGACGGCACTGCTGGCGGGGTGCGGCGGGGCGTCGGGGGGCGGGGACGAGGACACCGGCAAGGGCGGCGTGCGTCCGCCGTCGTCCGTGTCGCCGCCCGCCACGGCCACCGCGGACCTGCCCGCCCGCCTGACCGGGCAGCGGCTGGACTGGAAACGCTGCACCGCCACCGCCCGGTCCGCCACGCCGGGCGACGACTGGCGGTGCGCGACGCTGAAGGTGCCGCTGGACTGGTCCCGGCCGGACGGCGAGACCATCGGCCTCGCCGTCATCCGTGCCGAGGCCACCGGACACCGCACCGGCTCCCTGCTGTTCAACTTCGGCGGACCCGGCGCCTCCGGTGTGGCCACGATGCCGGCGTACGCCACGGCGGTCGGCGCGCTGCGCAAGCAGTACGACCTGGTGAGCTGGGACCCGCGCGGGGTCGCCGCCAGCGAGGGGGTGCGCTGCCGCAGCGACCGGCGCATCCAGGCCACCGAAGGGGTCGACACGACCCCGGACACCCCGGCCGAGGAGCAGGCCTACCTGCGGGACGCCGCCGACTTCGGCAAGGGCTGCGCGAAGGCCGCGGGCAGGCTGGTCTCCCACGTCTCGACCACCGACACGGCGCGGGACATGGACCTGCTCCGCCAGGTCCTCGGGGACCGCCGGATGCACTACTTCGGCATCTCCTACGGCACCGAACTCGGCGGCGTGTACGCCCACCTGTTCCCCGGGCACGTGGGCCGGATGGTCCTGGACGCGGTCGTCGACCCCACCGCCGACTCGGTGGGCCACGCGATGAACCAGACCCTGGGCTTCCAGCGGGCTCTGGACGACTACCTGAAGTCCACCGGACAGGACCCGAGGCAGGGATCACGGAAGATCGCGGACCTGCTGAAGCGGATCGACGCCAAGCCGCTGCCGGCCGCCTCCGGACGGAAGCTCACCCAGACCCTGGCGCTCACCGGCATCGTGCTGCCGCTCTACAGCAGGGACAGCTGGCCCACCCTGACCAGCGCGCTCGCCGCCGCCGAGCGGGGAGACGGCTCCGAACTGCTGTCCCTGGCCGACGCCTACAACGACCGGGACACCTCCGGCCACTACGGCACGACGACCCACTCGCAGCGGGTCATATCGTGCCTGGACGACAAGCAGCGGCCGACCGTCGAACAGACCAGGCGGCTGCTGCCCCGCTTCGAGAAGATCTCCCCCGTGTTCGGCGCCTTCATGGGCTGGGACACGGCCGGCTGGTGCCACGACTGGCCGGTGCCCGGACAGTACGACCACCCGCAGGTCAGCGCCCCGGGAGCGGCCCCCATCCTGGTGGTGGGCAACACGGGGGACCCGGCGACGCCGTACGAGGGCGCACGGAAGATGGCCGACGGACTCGGCAAGGGCGTCGGCGTCCTGCTCACCTGGAAGGGCGAGGGCCACGGCGCCTACGGCAGCGGAAGCCGCTGCGTGGACTCCACGGTGAACACCTACCTGCTCCAGGGCACGGTCCCGCCGGACGGCAAGACCTGCTCCTGACGACGGTGGGGGCTCCGGGCGCCCACGGCACCCGAAGCCCCCACCACCCCCTCGCTGGGGAAAGCCGCTCAGTACACCGGCTTGTGCGGTTCGATCTGGTTGACCCAGCCGATGACGCCGCCGCCGACGTGGACGGCGTCCGCGAAGCCCGCGGACTTCAGGACGGCGAGGACTTCCGCACTGCGGACACCCGTCTTGCAATGCAGGACGATCTTCTTGTCCTGCGGCAGGCTCTCTAGGGCGGTGCCCATGAGGAACTCGTTCTTGGGGACCAGCCGGGCGCCCGGGATGGAGACGATCTCGTACTCGTTCGGCTCGCGGACGTCGATGATCTCGATGTTCTCGCCGTCGTCGATCCACTCCTTGAGCTGCTTGGGAGTGATCGTCGAGTCGGCGGCCGCCGCCTGGGCCTCCTCGGAGACGACGCCGCAGAAGGCCTCGTAGTCGATGAGCTCGGTGACGGTCGGGTTCTCCCCGCACACCGCGCAGTTCGGGTCCTTGCGGACCTTGACCTGGCGGTACTGCATCTCCAGGGCGTCGTAGATCATCAGACGGCCGACCAGCGGCTCACCGATGCCGGCCAGGAGCTTGATGGCCTCGTTGACCTGGATGGAGCCGATGGACGCGCACAGCACGCCCAGGACGCCGCCCTCGGCGCAGGAGGGCACCATGCCGGGGGGCGGGGGCTCCGGGTAGAGGCAGCGGTAGCAGGGACCGTGCTCGGACCAGAAGACGGAGGCCTGACCGTCGAAGCGGTAGATCGAGCCCCAGATGTACGGCTTGTTCAGCAGCACGCACGCGTCGTTGACCAGGTAGCGGGTCGCGAAGTTGTCCGTGCCGTCGACGATGAGGTCGTACTGGCTGAAGATGTCCATCACGTTGTCGGCCTCGAGCCGCTCCTCGTGAAGGACCACGTTCACGTACGGGTTGATGCCCTTGACGGTGTCGCGCGCCGACTCGGCCTTGGAGCGGCCGATGTCGGCCTGGCTGTGGATGACCTGGCGCTGCAGGTTCGACTCGTCGACCTCGTCGAACTCCACGATGCCGAGCGTGCCGACGCCCGCCGCCGCCAGGTACATCAGCGCCGGCGAACCCAGCCCGCCGGCGCCCACACACAGCACCTTGGCGTTCTTCAGCCGCTTCTGCCCGTCCATGCCCACGTCGGGGATGATCAGGTGGCGGGAGTACCTGCGGACCTCGTCTACGGTGAGCTCGGGGGCCGGCTCGACCAGGGGTGGCAGCGACACGGGGACTCCGTTGGTCGGTCAATCACTACGGTTGTTCTCCCCGTAACACTGCCACGGCCTTCTTCATTCCGAGACACCCGTTCCGACTCGCGAGACGATCTCGTCCCAGTAGCCGGGCAGCGCCTCCCACGGGTCGGCCCGGCCGCCGCGGTCGGTGCGGTCGGTGAACCAGATGGTGGCGGCGCCCTGCCAGCGGGCGACCCGCAGCGCCTCCTCGAGGTGGCCGCGCGGGACACCGTGCACCAAGTGGCAGAAGCGCTCGGGCGGGTGGTCCGCGGTCCACTCGGCCACCTGCGACCAGCGGTACTCGCTCCACGGGCCGCGGAAGGTGACCAACTGGTCGGCGTTCTCCGCGTAGCCGGGGTGCGGGTGGGTGCCGTGCCCGAGCACGATGTGCGCATCGTCACGCAGCGCGCGCAGCGCACCGACGACGCGGCGGACCCCGGGCAGCGCGTCGCGGCCGGCCGGGCAGCGGTCCAGCAGGAAGCCGTCGACCCGGTACCACTCCAGGTACCGGTGCGCCTCCGCGATCAGCTCGGGCAGCGAGCGGGCGCCGTGCGCGGTGTCGAGGTGGCCGAGGACGCGTACGCACCCGTTGCGCAGCCGCCCGGCCGCGTCCAGGCAGTGCGGGTCGGGCCGCACACCGGGGCCGTCGGCGACATTGAGGACGACCCAGTGCAGCGGCGCGCCCGGCCGGGTGAGCGTGTTCCACTCGGTCTGGGCGAGCAGGGGGTGTGCGCAGCCGGGGACGCCGAAGCCGGTGCGGACGTCGGTGCCGGAGATTCCCGCCGGGGCGCTGGTCAGATACGGCATGCCGCCTCCATCCAGATGTCGGCGAGGGACTCCTCGAGGTTGATCCGGGGACGCCAGCCGAGCCGGTCGCGCGCGGTGCGCACATCGGCCTGCTGCCAACTGCCGCAGCCGTCGGGGTACGGGTACGCGACCGGGGCCGGGTGGTCCGGATCGTTGCGGGGGTGCCCGATGGCGGACCTGAGGTGGCCGGCGGGCGGGGCGTCGACCTCGTGGAGGGCACCGCCGTATCCGGCCACGCGCGCCAGGATCGTGGCCGCGTCGCGGAGCCGGACGGCGCGGCCGGAGCCGATGTTGATGACGCCCTGGGCGGCGGAGAGGGAGGCGGCGTGCACGGCGCGGGCCACGTCGCGGACGTCGACGAAGTCGCGCTGGGCGCCCAGGCCGCCCAGCTTGAGCTCGCCGTCGCCGGACTGCATGGCGCGGCGCATCGCCTCGGCGAGCCGGCCCAGCGGTGAACCGGCCGGGGTGCCGGGCCCCGCGGGCGAGAAGACGCGGAGCACCACGGCGTCCAGGCCGGAGCCGAGCACGAGTTCGGTGGCGGCGAGCTTGCTGACACCGTACGGGCCGCCGGGGCGGGGCACGGCGTCCTCGGCCGTGGAGGAGCCGGGCTGGCTGGGGCCGTACTCGGCGCTGCACCCGATCTGCACCAGGCGCGCGCCGCAGCCGCTGCGGCGCAGCGCCTCGCAGACGGTGGCGACGGCCACCGTGTTGTGCCGGGTGAGGTCACGGGCGCCGCCCCGGGTGGCGCCCGCGCAGTTGACGACGACGCCGGGGTGCACCGCGTCCAGGAAGCGGGTGAGCGCACCGGGGCTGCCCGTGGCGAGGTCGAAGCGGACGTCGGCGTCGTCGCCGCGGCCGAGTGCGGTGAGCTGGACGGCCGGGTCGGCCAGCAGGCGGTCGGCGACGAAGCGGCCGAGGTATCCGCCTGCTCCCATCAGCAGAACCCTCATCGGGCGGCTCCCGGGGTGTGCGCTCCGGTGGCTCCGGATGCTCCGGACGCTCCGGATCGGGCGGTGGTCATCTGGTGTTCTCCTTCACAGGGGTGTGCGGTTGGCTCCGGCGGCACACGCGGTCGCCGGCCGTCGGCGCTCGTGCGGCGGACGGGCGCGGTTGGCGGACCGGCCATGTGCCCGTCATGGCCGGCCCTCCGCCGGTGCGTGGGCCGAGGCCCGGGTCAGGGTGCGCATCGCGTGGATCAACAGGGCCGTCGCCGCGGTCCCGCAGGCCAGGACCGCGACCGCGCCCGGCCCCCAGACGGCCGTGAGGGTGTCGACGGGGACGGTGAGGGCGTCCCAGCCCGGCAGGCGGCCGGCGAAGACGGAGGCCTGGGCGATCGCCTCGACCGCGGCGGCGGCGCCCAGCGCGGTCGCCGGGGCCTGGGTGAAGCCGTGGACGGTGAGGAGGCGGGCGAGCAGCAACAGGGCGCCCAGGGTGAGGGTCTGCACCGGACGCGCGGGCTCGTGCAGGACCGCGGCGCAGGCGGCGAGCAGCGCGGTCAGGGCGCCCAGGAACAGGGCGAACACGCCGAGCAGCAGGGGCCGTACGGCGGCGGCGAACTCCTCCAGGCCGCGGCTGGCCGTGAGTCGGCGTGCCGCCCGCGCGGCGAACAGGTGCGCCGTCCAGGCGGCCGGGGCGCAGGCAAGGGTGAGCGCGAGGACGGGTGCCGTGGCCATGGGCCAGTCCCCGGCCGCGGTGAGGCCGGGCGGCCCGTCGGGGCCGCCGCCGACGGCGGTGCCGAGCAGGCCGTCACCGAGGAGGGCGTAGCCGAGCAGCCAGTACGTCCCCGGGCGTGTGCCCGGGGCGGACGTGCCGGGCAGGGTCTCCCGCCTGGGGGCTAGCGGGCCGCGGCGGAACAGGGCCCGCACGCTCAGGGCCACGGCGAGCACGCCGACGGCGGCGATCGCGAGGCGGGTGCGGCCTGCGGTGAGGCGCAGACCGGTCGTCGTGGCGGCGCACAGGGCGCCGGGCAGCAGGCCGAGGAGCACCAGCCGGCCGGCACGCACCCGGGGTGCGGCGGCGGCCGTCACGGGGCCGGCGGGCGCCTCCGCCTCGCGGGACGCCCGGGCGAACATCTCCTCGGCGAGCGAGAAGACGTCACGGTGGCGGAAGCGGGCGGCAGTGCGGTCGGTGACGCCGTGCGCCTCCAGGCCCGCGGCGATCTCCAGCGGGTCGACGGCCCGCTCGCACAGCTCGCGGTGGCGGTGCATCAGCGCCTTCACCGGGTCTGCGGCTCCCCGCCGGGAGGCGGGCACGGGTCTGCGGGAGGGGGCGGACCCGGCGTCCTGCGGTGCGCGGCCGGCGGTCATCGGGTGGCCTCCGTGGTGGGCGCGGGTGCCGGCGTGGTGGGCGCGGTGGTGGTGGGCGCCGTCGCGGTGGGCGCGGATGCCGCCGTCGTGGCCGCCGGGATGCGGGGTGGCCGGGCCGCGGGTCCGGGGACCGCCGGGTCCGTGGACCGGTCGAGGCCGGCAAGGTCCTGGGACCGGTCCGGTCCGGCGGGGTCCGTCGCCCGGTCCGGGCCGGGGGTGACCCAGGCCGGGCCGCCGCGGACGGTGTCGCGGGCCCCGACGTGGGCGGTGTCGCGGGCCCCGACGTGGGCGGTGTCGCGGGTGGTGACGCCGGCGGGGGCTCCGGGGCCGGTCCAGTGGCCGGGTACGTGGACCTCGGCCGGGACGGCGAACGGGAGGGGGTCGCCGCCGTCGTCGAGGACGACGCGCCGGACCGGGCAGTGGGAGACGATCTCGAGATAGATGCCGTGGAAGGCCGCGACGTTCTGCTCGACCGTGAAGAGTTCCAGCGCGCGGGCCCGGGCGGCGGCGCCCAGGCGGGCCCGGCGCTCGGGGTCGCGCAGCAGCGTCACGCACGCCTCGGCGAGCGCCCGCGGATTGCGCGGGGGCACCACGAGCCCGGTGCCCCCGATGACCTCCACGACCGCGCCGACGTCCGTGGAGACGGTCGCCCGGCCGCAGAACATGGCCTCGACCAGGCCGACGGGGAGGCCCTCGACGACGCTGGACAGCACGACCACGGCTCCCGCGGCATAGGCGTCGGCGGCGGTCGGCGCCTCCGGGCCGCCCAGTTCCTCGAAGGACACCGGGTTGTCGCCGACGGTGTGGAGGCCCTCGGCCTCGTCGGGGAAGAGCTGCGCGGCCAGGGCCCGGCAGTGCCCGAGGTAGGCGGCGCCGTCGGGACTGCCCGCCCCGCCCAGGATCCGCAGCCGGGCCGCGGGCTCCTGTCTGCGGACCTCGGCGAAGGCGTGCAGCAGGGACACCAGGTCCTTGGTGGGCTCGACGCGGCCGACCCACACCAGCGTGCCCGGGCCGGGGGCCTGCGGGCCCTCGCCGACCTCGGCGAAGGGCAGGGCGTCCATGCCCGGGTGGACGGTGCGCAGCCTGGCCCGGTCGGCTCCGCAGCGCTCCTGCCAGCGGCGGGTGTGGGCGTTGCCGTGGGTGACGACGGCGGCGCGCCGGTAGACCTCGGCGGCGAGCCGGCCGTGGAAGGCGGCGAGCAGGGCGCGGGCGGCCGGGGCGGTGCCGTCGGCGCCGGGGGCGAGGTAGTGGGCGCGCAGCGGTACGCCGTACTCGGTGACCAGCAGCGGGACCCCGCAGAAGTGGCGGGCGAGCAGTCCGGGCAGGGCGGCGGTGCCGCCGGAGGCCGCGTGGCACACGTCGGCGGCGCCCAGTCCGTCGTCCTCGTACCAGTCGAGCGAGAGGGGGCGCAGGGCGCGTTCGAGGTGCGCGGCCACCGTGAGCAGATCCGGTACGCGTGCGGTGCGCGCGGCACGTACGGCGCCGGGCGCGCGGCAGGCGCGCTCCAGTGCGCGGACGGCGGTCTCCGAGCGCAGCGCGCCCGTCAGGCCGCCCTCTTCGCGGGCGAGGTCCGCGAGCTCGTACAACGCACTGGCGAAACGGTCCGCCTCCTCCGGCGGGCCGTCTCCGGCCGGCGCGTCGGCGTCCGTCGCCCCCAGAGGGGCGTTGCTCGTCGCGGACAGGACCTCCGCGAGTTCCGAGAGGCACCCCGTGAGGCGTCGGCGTGCGCGGCGCCCGAGGACCGTGCCGTCGGTGCCGTCCGTCCACAGGGGCGCGGTGCGCACCCGGGCGACCTGCGGCGGCAGCGGAAGCCGGCCCTCGCGCTCCTGCTGCCGGCTGCGGCTGAGCGCGTAGAGGTCGAACTCGTGCTGCTCGAGCCCGTGCACGAGCCGTTCGCACCAGAGTCCGGCGTCACCGCCCACATACGGGTAGCCACCCTCCGTCACCAGTCCGATGCGCACGCGTGCACCCCCGCTCTCTCCCGTCTCCTCCTGGGGAGCCGCCGTCGCACCGGCGGCTCGCAGCGGGAAGAACGTATGCGGACAAGGCGGTGGTGCGACGGACGGTTGTCCGTCGCACCACCAAAAGGGGTGAACGGTCGTAACTTTCCTGCGCGGGTCGCGTTCCGTCGCGCTAGAAGTTCACTCGGACACGAAAGGTCACACGGCGGCCGGTTCCCGGCGCGCCGCGCGCCGGCGGGCGGCGATCCCGGGGTCCAGGGACGGTACGGCGTTCAGCAGCTGCCTGGTGTAGGGGTCCCGCGGCGACGCGTACACGCGGTCGGCCGGGCCCTCCTCCACGATCCGGCCGCGGCGCATCACCGCGACCCGGTCGCTGACCTGCCGCACCACGGCCAGGTCGTGCGCGACGAAGACCAGTGCGAGCCCGAGCTCCCGCTGCAACTCTCCCAGCAGCGCGATCACTTGGGCCTGGGTGGTGACGTCGAGCGCGGACACCGGCTCGTCGCACACGATCACCCGCGGGTCCGCCGCGAGCGCCCGCGCGATGCCCACGCGCTGGCGCTGTCCGCCGCTGAACTCGTGCGGGTAGCGGTCGTGGTGCGCCCCTTCCAGGCCCACGCGCTCCAGCAGCTCCCGCACGCGTTCCCGGATGCGCCCCTCGTCGCGTTCGCCCCGGGCGCGCAGCGGGTCGGCGATGGACTCGCCCACGCCGCGGCGGGGGTTGAGCGAGGAGACCGGGTCCTGGAAGACCATCTGCACCGCGGGCCGCACGCCCCCGCGGGAGCGGCCCTCGAAGCGGACCTCGCCGGCCGTCGGGTCCAGCAGCCCGACCAGCATGCGGCCCAGCGTGGTCTTGCCGCTGCCGCTCTCGCCCACGATGCCGAGGGTCTCCCCCCGGCGCACCGCCAGGGACACCCCGTCCACGGCCGCGAAGGCCCGCTTGCCGCGCCCGAACTCACGGCGCAGCCCCGCCGCCTCCAGCACGGGCGGCTCACCGGCTCCGCCGGCCACCGGGCCGGCTCCCCCCGTCACCGCGTCGGCCGCGGTCACCGAGTGGGCCCCGGCCACCGCATCGGCGTCGGAGACCGCCGCCCGCGCCGCGCCGCCGTCCGCACCGGCCCCGGGCACCTCGCCGTCCGCACCGGCCCCGGGCAATCCGGCGGACTCCGCCGCACCGGCGGCCTTCGCGACCGCGCCCGTCCCGCCCCGTACCGGCTTCCGCGCCATGTCCACGCGCGGGACCGCGCCGAGCAGTTCCCTGGTGTACGGCTGCGCGGGCGCGCCCAGCACGCCGTCCACCGGGCCGTGCTCCACGGCCCGTCCGTGCCGCATGACCAGCACCTCGTCCACGCTCTCGGCGGCGACCCCCACGTCATGGGTGACGAGCAGCAGGCCCATGCCGGTCTCCTCGCGCAGCGCGTGCAGCAGGTCGAGGATCTGCGCCTGGACGGTCACGTCCAGCGCCGTGGTCGGCTCGTCGGCGATCAGCAGATCCGGCTCGCACGCCAGCGCCATCGCGATCAGCGCACGCTGGCGCATGCCGCCGCTGAACTCGTGCGGGCGCGAACGCGAGCGCCGGGGCGCGTCCGGTATGCCGACCCGGCCCAGCACCTCCACGGCACGCGCGCGTGCCGCGCGCCGGGGCGCCCGCGTGTGCACCCGGTACACCTCGGCGATCTGGTCGCCGATCGCGTAGTACGGGTCGAGGGACGACAACGGGTCCTGGAACACCATGGCGGCCCGCCCGCCGCGCAGCCGCCGCAGCTCCTCGTCACCGGCCCGCTGGACGTCGACGCCGGCCACGCGGACCCCGCCGCGCACCCGCGCCCCGGTTCCGCGGTGCAGCCCCAGCAGGGCGGAGGCGACCGTGGACTTGCCCGAACCGGACTCGCCGACCAGGGCCAGGGCGGCCCCCGGCGCCAGCCGGAAGGAGAGCCCGTCCACGGCGCGCAGCGCCCCGAACTCGACCGTGAGGTCCGTGACGTCGACCAGGCTCATACGAGTACCACCCGTCGGTCGGCCACCGCGTACAGGACGTCCGCGACGGCGTTGGCGATGACGACGAAGAAGCCGACGACCAGGACCATGCCGACGACCACCGGCAGGTCCACGGCCTTCACCGCGTGCACCAGCTCCTGGCCGATGCCCGGCAGGCCGAACAGGGTCTCGGTGAGGACGGCCCCGCCGACGGCCGAGCCGACGTTGTTGGCGTTCAGCGCGATCACGGGCGCCAGCGCGCCGCGCAGGGCGTGCCGTCCGACGATCGCGCGTTCGCCCACGCCGTACGCCCGGAAGGTGCGGATGTGGTCCTCGGCGAGCGTCTCCAGCATCGCCGCCCGGGTGAGCCGGGCGAACGCGGCCGCCTCGATCAGGGCCAGCGACAGCCAGGGCAGCAGCAGGTTCCACGCCCACTGCTCGGGGTCGTCGGTGAACTTCACGTACTGCGGAAAGGGCAGCAGCCGGAGCTCGCCGCAGACGACGATCATCAGGACCAGCCCGAGCACGAAGACGGGCGTCGCCCAGCCGGCGAGCGTGACGACGGTCAGCAGGCGCTCGGAGAGCCGGCCGCGCCGCCATGCGGACAGCACGCCGCTGCCGACGCCGAGGACCAGCCACAGCACCATGGCGCCGAGGACCAGCGACAGGCTGACCGGCAGCTTGGTCAGGATGATGTCCAGGACCTGCCGGTCGCTCTGGTACGACAGCCCCAGGCAGGGCGCCGGGCAGTGCTGCACCGAGGTGCCCGTCGAGTAGTCCTGGCCGGCGAAGAGGCCCTGAAGGAAGTGCCAGTAGCGCAGGGGCAGCGGGTCGTCGAGCCTGAGCTGCGCGGCGACCTGGTGCACCTGTTCGGGTGAGCAGCGCGGTCCGCAGGTGATCTGGGCGACGTCGCCGGGGGTGGCGTAGAAGACGACGTGGACGAGCACCGAGATGGCGAGCAGGGTGACCGCCGTGCCCACGGCGCGGCGCAGCAGGAAGCCGCCGAGTCCGCCGAAGCCGCTCATGCGGACGCCTCCTCGTCATGGCCCGGCGCCTTGTCACCGCCGGACGCCTTGTCACCGCCGGACGCCTTGTCGCTGCTCGGCGCCTTGTCCTCGCGGCCGGTGCCGACGCGCAGGCGGGAGGCCGCGCGCGGGTCCAGGGCGGTGCGCACGCCGTCGCCGAGGACGGTGAGGGCGAGGACGGTGACGAACAGGGCTCCGGCCGGCAGCAGCAGGTACTGCGGCGCCGCCTGGTACCAGACGTCGGCCGCGGTGAGCATCTGCCCCCAGGACGGTGTCGGCGGCTTCACGCCGACACCCAGGAAGGACAGGGCCGCCTCGGCGGAGATGTTCGTGGGCACCAGCAGCGCGGCGTAGGTGATGACGGGCGCGGCGAGGCCCGGCAGCAACTCCCGCCGGGCGATCCGCCGGACGCTCCAGCCGCTGAGCCGGGCGGCGGAGACGTAGTCGAGCCCCTTGAGGGCGAGGGTCTGCGCTCGCACGATCTTCGCGATGTTGCCCCACGCGATCAGGCCGATGACGAGCGTGACCAGGACGGGCCGGGGGAAGCTCGACGGCACGATCGCGAGCAGGGCCAACGACATGATCATCAAGGGCAGGGCCACGATGACGTCCGTGGCGCGGCTCAACACTTGATCAACCCATCGGTTGCCGAGGGCGGCGGCCATGCCGACCACGACGCCGACGGTGACCTCGATCAGGGTGGCCGCCAGGGCCACGCCCAGCGACACCCGTGCCCCGTACACGAGCCGTGCGAACAGGTCGCGGCCGGTCTGCGGCTCGACGCCCAGCCAGTGGCCGGCGCTCGCGCCGCCGAACGGCCCGACCGGCACGCCTCCGCGCGCGGAGTCGACCAGGGACGGGTGGTAGGTGGTCGGGTCCTGGCCCTCCAGCGCGGTGAGCAGCGGCGCGGCGAGCGCGACCAGGACGAGGAGGGCGACGACGGCCGCCGCGACGAGGGCGGCGCGCCGCGCGCGCAGCCGCCGCCAGAACTGACGGGCCCCCGTGGCCGCCGGGACGGGGCTGTCCGTCCCGGCGGCCGGGGAGGCGGCAAGGGCCTGGCTCACGGCGTCACTTCACCGCGACCTGGGAGATGTCCAGCACGCCGGTCCAGTCGCTGATCACGACGTTCCTGACGTCCTTGCCGTACAGGCGCTTGTAGACGGGGTGGAACAGCGGCACGGTCAGGGCCTGCTCGCCGATCTTCTTGTCCAGGGCGCCCCACCGCCGGGCGGCGGCGTCGAGGTCGGTCAACTTGTTGATCGCATCAATCTCGTTGTTGACGGACCTGTCGTTCAGCAGGCCGGTGTTGAAGTTCGCGCCGTTCTTGACGATCTGCCGGCCGTCGAAGATCGGGGCCAGGAACGGACCGCCGGAGGGCCAGTCGGCGCCCCAGTGGGCGAGGAAGAAGCCCGGCTCGGTCCTCACGTCGTGGATCTTGTCGGAGTAGTCGTTGTCCTCCAGGCCCTGGAGTCTGACGGTGATCCCGGCCTTCTTGAGCGCGTCCTGGACCGCGGTGGCGATCTCCGGGCTGGTCTCGGAGTCCTTGCTGTTGGAGTGGGTCAGCGTGATGGTGAGCCCGTTGCCGTGACCGGCCTCCTTCAGCAGCCGGCGGGCCTTGGCCGGGTCGCCCGACTTCCCTGCCGGGAAGAGGTCGTAGGGCGTGTGGCCGAAGGACTTCTGGTCGGGCAGGAAGGTGGTCGCGGGCTCGGCGAGCGCGGAGCCGCCCGCCGCGTTGACGACCGACGACCGGTCGACGGCGTACGAGATCGCCTGCCGCACCCTGATGTCGTCGAACGGCTTGACCGTGGGGTTGAACGCCAGGTAGTTCGTGTAGCCGAAGTGGCCGGTGCCCACGCGGGCGGCCAGCTCCTTGTCGCCGGTCACCTTGGCGAGTTCGGCGGGGCCGAGGTTGGTGTCCGTGGTGACCGCGGCGGCGTCCGCACCCTGGGACGCGGACAGCCGCTGGTTGATCACCGAGGAGTCCAGCCCCGACCGTACGTCGATCCGGTCCGGGTAGGCCTTGCGCTCGGCGTCGGTGGCGGCCGACCAGTGGGTGTTGCGCTCCAGGACGAGGTGCTCGCCGTCGTTCTCGTTCCTCACGACCTTGTAGGGGCCGGACGAGACCGGGTGCTCCTCGTACTTCGTGCCGGTGTCCTTGGCCTTCGGCACCGGCGTGAACTGCGTCTGGGTGGCCAGGAAGGGGAACTCGCCCTCGGGCTTGTTCAGATGGAAGACGATGGTCCGGCTGTCCGGCGTCTCGATCGCGGCGAGGCCCTTCTTGTCCTTGTACGGCCCCTGGTAGCCGGCCGCGCCGGCCAGCCAGTCGCGCAGGTAGGGGGCGCCGCCGGAGAGTTCGGGCGCGAAGGAGCGCTCGATGCCGTACTTGACGTCGGCCGAGGTGATCGGCGTGCCGTCCTCGTACTTCAGGCCCTTCTTCAGGGTGTACGTCCACACGGTCGCGTTCTCGCTGGGGCGCCCGGTGTCGGTGGCGAGGTCCGGGACGACCTTCGCGCCGGCCGCGCCGTTCTCGCGGTTGCGGGTGGTGAGCGTGCGGAAGACGAGGGAGGGGACGTTGCCGCCGCCGGAGGTGTACAGGCGCGCGGGGTCGAAGTCCTGCTGGGGACTGGCGTTCAGCACGGTCAGGGTGCCGCCCTTGTGGGGCGGGGAGTCACCGCCCGTGCCCTTGGCATCGTTGTCCTCGGGCCCGCAGGCGGCGGCGCCCGCCGCCACGGCCACGGCGAGCGACACGGCGGCCAGGCGGGATCTCTTCACGGACGGTTGACGCATCGGAATGACGACCTCTCGGAGGGAGTCTCGGGCGTCCCGGATCGCGAGACGCATTGACGAGGAGTGAGACGACAATGCACAGACGTCTGCCTCGGCGGCGGGTCGTCGGAACACCGCGCACCCTCGGACGTGGCGGCTGTGAGCCGTCAGGTGCCAGGGGTCACGGCGGGGAAAGGGGGGTGCGACGCGCGCGCCGGAGGGCGGGCGTCAGCGACAGTGGACGTCGGCCACGCAGAGGGCGGTCACGCCGATGAGCGCGAGCTCGATGGCTGCGCTGTCGACGGCATGACGGGACCACATGCGCAGAAATATGAACGAACTTTCGGCGTGTGTCAATGTGACGAGAGTGGCGCCTGTCAACTCGTGGGGTGCGGCCAGGGGTTGGGCAGGCAGTGGATGCCGTCGTGGTCCAGGAACTTGGTCTGCTGCTGCATCACGGGCGCCAGGCCGCCGTCCTTGTCGCAGGTGACGTGGCCGAAGCCGAGCCGGTGGCCCACCTCGTGGTTGATCAGCATCTGCCGGTAGGCGAACATCCGGTCGCCGAAGGTCTTCGAGCCCTGGGCCCACCGGTAGGCGTTGATCATGACGCGCTCGGTGGCGGCCGAGTCGCACGAGACGTTGTCCTCGGTGGTGTCCAGGCCCGACTTGGCGCACCAGGTGGCCGTGGTGCCGGGGCTGGCCAGCGTGATCACGAAGTCGGCCTTGCCGGAGGAGACGCGCTCGAAGGTGCGGGCGCCTGCGTGGGCCCAACTGCGGTCGTCGTTGAGCGTCTTCTGGACGGCCTCGGCGAACAGCAGGCCGTCGAGTCCGAGGCCCTGCTCCACATCGACCCGGTAGGTGTACGTGCGTCCCTTGCCAGGCGCCTTGGCGGAGCCCGGCACGGTCTCGAACCGGCCCGACCCCTTGAGGTCCGCCCCGAGCGGGTACTTGGCACTCATCTTCTGGTCGTACGTCAGCACCGTCGCCTTGGGCGGCGCGGCCGGGTCCGCCTGGCCGCCCAGGGCGCTCCGCGCGTCGCCGGCCCGGTCCGGGGCGCTCTGCGCCCGGGCTCCCGGGTCCCCGTTGCCGTCGGTGACCTGTCCGGCGACGACGACGGCGAGCACGGTGGTGACGGCCGCGGCGGCGATGCCGGTGAACGTCCGGCCCTTGGTGCCCCTGGCGGACGCGGGCTCGTCGGCGGGCGGGGCGGTGTCGCCGTCGGCGCCACTGCCCCCGGCGGGCACGGCGCCGTGCTCGGCGGGGGCCGCGGCGCCGGTCACGGCGGACGCGGCACCGCGCGGCCGGGGCACGAAGAGGTCCTGGTCGCTGTCGAAGGCGTCGAGGTAGTCCTGCCTCGGCGCACCCGGGGAGGCGGGCACCGGCGCCTCGGCGGGCGCCCGCCGCTGCCGGGGGAACGGGGCGCCCGGACGGGGCGAGGTGACGGGTCCCGCGGGAGCGGCACGACCGGCGGCAGCACCGGGAACGACACCGGCGCCCGGGCCGGCGGCGGTCCCGGGGAAGACGCCGGCACCCGGGCCGGCGGCGGCTGCCCGCCCCCGTGCCCCACGGATTCCGGCACCGCCCTGCGGCCCCAACTGCCCCCAGCCGCCGCCCGCTTCCCACTGCTCGGGATGTCCGCCCCTGGCCTGGGGAACGCCGCGCGCGGGAGTCCCGTCGGGCAGCCGCGGCACACCGTGCGCGGGGGTGCCGTCCGGGAAACGGGGGACGCCGTGCGCCGGCGTACCGTCGGGGAACCCGCCGTACGCGGGGCCGCCGCCCTGGTGCCGCCCGGGCAGCGGGCCGGTGCCCGGCCACGGTCCCGCGGGCGGGCCCTGGACGGTCCCCGGACGCCCTTGCGGGCCGCCGCTCCAGCCGCCCGGCCCCGTCAGGCCCTCGGCGGCACCCCGTGTGTCGCGGCCGCCGTCCTGGCCGAACCGGCCGTGCTGGTTTGTCGGGAAGCCCGGATCCCCCGGTCCCTCCGGACCGCTCCGGTCGTCGCGGCCGCCGGAAGCGCCCCGTCCCTCCCGGCCTTCCCGGCCGTCCCGTCCCGCGGTCGTGGCGCCGGTGCTCTTGGGAGCAGGCCCGCGGCGGCTGTGGCGTCCCACTTGGGCCTCAGCCTCCCGCGCTCGTGTCTGTGTCCGTGCCTGTGTCTGTGTCTGTGTCTGTGTCTGCGTCGGTACGTGCAGCTGTACCTGTACCTGTACCTGTACCTGTGTCTACGTCCGTGCCCCTGCCCGTGTTCACGTCCGTGGCCGTGCCCGTAGTCACGTTCGCGTCCGCGTCGCCGCCAGTACCCTTGCCCGCCCCGGCGTCAGGGGCCGCAGCCGCACCGGATCTCCCGGGGCCGCCCGGGCCGCCGGCCGTCTCCGTGCGCCTGGCCTTCACCGCGTCCAACTCTCCCGTCTCCACCAGAAGTTCCCGGAACGCGGTGGCGACCGTCTCCGGGTACTCCATCATCGCAACATGCCCGGCGTCCGGGAGCGTCACGAGGCGGGAGTCGCGGAAGGCGCGGGCCGCGCGCTGGGCCATGCGGAAGCCGACCAGCCGGTCCCGGCCACCGTAGACCAGCAGTGTGGGCGCGAGAACCCGCTCGGCCTGGCGCCACAGCCCGTGCTGACCGCCCAGCGTGTAGGCGTCCACCAGCCCGCGCGCGGAACGCGCCATCGCGTCCCAGAAGTACGGCAGCCGCAGCCGGCGCTCCATCTCCTGCACGGCGTTGCGGAACCCCTCCGGCGTGACCCGGCCGGGGTCGCCGTAGCACAGGGCCATGACCGAGCGGACCCGCTGCTCCGCCGTCCAGGCCCGGGTGAGCCGGGTGAAGAGCGCGGCCACGCCCGGCACCGCGAGCAGCCCGGTCGGCACGGCGGTGCGCTGCACCCGTAGCTCGGGCAGCGCGGGCGATACCAGGGTGAGCGTCCGTACGAGGTCCGGCCGCAGCGCGGCGACGCGCGTCGACACCGCGCCGCCCAGCGAGTTGCCGAACAGATGGACCGGTCCGCGCCCGGACGCGTCCAGGAGGCGGATCACCGCGCGCGCGTGGGCGCTGACGGAGTAGTTGCCGTCGTCCGGTGGCGGGGAGTCGCCGAAGCCCGGCAGGTCGGGCGCCTCGCCGTCGACGACACCGTCGAGCTCCGCCATCAGCGCCGACCAGTTCTGCGAGGAGCCGCCCAGCCCGTGGACGAACAGCGCGGGCGGCAGCCCTTCGCGCACGGGCGGCCTCGACCGGACCGACAGGGTGATCCCCGGCAGTGCCACCGTGCGCAGCCGCTCCCCTTCCCCGGCCCTGACGGGAGCCACCCTCGGAAGGACGTTGGCGGGCGGCACGGAGGGCAGCTCGGTCGAAGACATGCGGCAATGTTACGAGGCGATCACACAGTGGTTCATGTGTTCGCCGTCACAGATCGCACGCGGACCGGGTCCCGAATCGCATAGCGTCCACTTCGGGTGTCTCCTACGCTCGTACAGAGGGCACCCGCATGTGGCCCCTGCTTCTTCCAGGGACATCCGTAGGAAGGGAGCCCAGCATGGCATTCGACCCCACCGATCCCGAGACGTTCGACGACGAGGCCGCCGCCGAGGAGATCGACGTCGAGGCTCCGGAGAACGACGCCGCCGAGCAGCAGGCGGACATCGCTCCGGAGGACGACGACCCGCTCACCGAGGTGGACCCCGACCGCGGCAACGAGGCGGACCTGATCGAGCAGGCGAGGGTGGTCTCCCTCGACGAGGACGACTACCGGTGAGGTGCGGGACGACGCCCGGGGAAGACCGCCGCTGAGCAGGAGTGGAGCCGGGCCTTGCCCGGCCCGCCCCGGTTTGAAACCTTCTGTGCCTTTCGCTGCCGTCCGGTCCGTGAAATTCTGCGTTCGCACCGCGCACAGCAGGGTTACCGAAAAGTACGATGGCGGCGCGGCGCACACCGCATGTGGACGACTTTGGGAGGCGGCGTGACAGCCATCGAGCAGACAGAGGCGGCACGCCCGCGAGGCACGCGCCTGCCGCGCCGTGCCCGACGGAACCAGCTGCTGGGCGCCGCCCAGGAAGTGTTCGTGGCGCAGGGCTATCACGCGGCCGCCATGGACGACATCGCCGAGCGGGCCGGCGTCAGCAAGCCGGTGCTCTACCAGCACTTCCCGGGCAAGCTCGACCTCTATCTGGCGCTGCTGGACCAGCACTGCGAGGCGCTCATCCAGTCGGTGCGCGGCGCGCTCGCCTCGACCACGGACAACAAGCAGCGCGTGCGGGCCACGATGGACGCCTACTTCGCCTACGTCGAGGACGACGGCGGCGCCTTCCGGCTGGTCTTCGAGTCGGACCTGACCAACGAGCCCGCGGTGCGCGAGCGCGTCGACAAGGTCACCAACGAGTGCGCCGAGGCCATCTGCGAGGTCATCGCCGAGGACACCGGCCTCTCGCGCGCGGAGTCGATGCTGCTCGCCTCGGGTCTGGGCGGCCTCGCCCAGGTGGTGGCCCGCTCCTGGCTGCACAGCGACCGCAGCGTGCCGCGCGACCAGGCGGTGCAGCTGCTCACCTCCCTCGCCTGGCGGGGCATCGCCGGCTTCCCGCTGCACGGCAGCGAGCAGCACCACTGAGCGTCCCCGCTGAGCAGCACCACCGAGCGTCCCCGCCGCAGCACGACCGAGCGGACCGCTGCCCGCCGCAGGCCCACAGGGCTTCGGCGGGCAGCGGCTTCGCGGCGGCCCTCTTCCCGTCCCCTGTTCGCTCCTGGCGTTCTTCGGCGGAGCGTGTCCGTCCCCTCACCGGGCTAATGTGTGCTGGGTACGGCGCGGAAGGTCGCGCACTTCACTGACCGTCGGAGGGACATAGCCGTGGAGGTCAAGATCGGCGTGCAGCACGCGCCCCGCGAGATCGTTCTGGAGAGCGGTCAGAGTGCCGAGGAGGTCGAGCGGGCGGTGGCCGAGGCACTGGCGGGCAAGTCGCAGCTGCTGACCCTTGTGGACGAGCACGGCCGCAAGGTGCTGGTCCCGGCCGAGCGCCTCGCCTACGTCGAGCTGGGCGAGCCGGCCCCGCGCAAGGTGGGCTTCGGCGCGCTGTAGCCGACCGACCGGCCGCGCGCGCACCGCACACGGGCGGCGGACGACGCGGACGGACGCGACGAGGGGCCCGGCGGCAGTGCCGCCGGGCCCCTCGTGCGTTCCCGCGACTCCCCGCACACCCCTCACCGGGCAGTCCTTGCTCCTTCCTGGACGACCGGTTCACGAACAGCGCCGCACAGCCGGTTCACGCACGGCCCCTCAGGGCGGGTTCACGAACAGCCCAGGGGAAAGGGTTGTGCTCCGCAGGTCAGGGGTATGACGGGCTACGACCGTCGAGCACCGGCCGCCTGCGTGGGAGGGACTCGTAATGATCTTGGAAGCGCTCGGCTCCGCCGTGCTCGGCCTGCTGTTCGGCTGGGCCGCGCTCCACCGCCTGTCCCACCGGCTGCCGTCCCGCCGCCTGGTGCTGTCGACCGGGATCGCGGGCGCGCTCTTCGGTGACTTCGTCACGCACAGCGCGCTCGGCACCGGCAGCGTCCTGCCGGGGCTGCTGGGCGCGGCCGTCGTGTCCGCCGCCTCCCTCTCGCTGCTGCTGCGCCCCGCGGGAAGACTGCGCCGGCGATCGGCGCCGGCCTGACCCGGCGCCGCCGGCGGCGCGTCCCCTGAACGGCGGCAGGCGTGGCGCCAGGGCGCAACACGCCCTGGCTAGGCCGCCAGCCCCAGCGCGGCCATCCGCTTGGTGTGCGCCTCGGTGATACGGGAGAACATCCGGCCGACCTCGGCCAGGTCGAAGCCGTCCGCCACGCCGCCGACCAGCATCGTGGACAGCGCGTCCCGGTCGGCGACCACCCGCTGGGACTGCGACAGGGCCTCGCCCATCAGGCGCCGCGCCCACAGCGCGAGCCGGCCGCCGACCCGCGGGTCCGCGTCGATCGCCGCGCGCACCTTCTCGACCGCGAAGCCGGCGTGCCCGGTGTCGTCGAGGACGGCCAGCACCAGTTCCCGGGTGTCCGAGTCCAGCCGGACGGCCACCTCGCGGTAGAAGTCGCTGGCGATCGAGTCGCCGACGTAGGCCTTGACGAGCCCCTCCAGCCAGTCCGAGGGCGCCGTCTGCTTGTGGAAGCCGTCGAGCGCGGCGACGAACGGCTCCATCGCGCGGGTCGGCTCCTCGCCGATCTCCGTGAGCCGGTCGCGCAGCCGCTCGAAGTGGTGGAACTCGGCCGACGCCATCTTCGCCAGTTCCGCCTTGTCCGCGAGGGTGGGCGCCAGCTTGGCGTCCTCCGCGAGCCGTTCGAACGCCGCGAGCTCTCCGTACGCGAGCGCGCCGAGCAGGTCCACGACCGCGGCGCGGTACTGCGGGTCGGCGGCGGCCGTGGCCCAGTCCTGGGCGGCGATGCCGGTGCGGCCGGCGGACGCGTCGGAGGGGTTGTCAGGCTTGTCAGAGCTCGTCATGCAGCGCACAATAGCCCGCTCGGCGCTCCTGCGAAGGACCTGGTCAACCAGTGTGACGACGACTACGTGACCAAATCGGCCATCGCGTGTGCGCGTTTCCGGGGTATGGTGGTAATGCGCCTGCTGCGTATGCCGAGGTTTTCCGACGTACAGCGACAGGCCGCACGCATGAGGATGCCCGGTCGGTGGCCCGATCGGCTCCGACCCGACAGCCCTCCCTGACCGTACGGCACCACGCGTACGACGATCGGAGGGACACCCTCAGCGGTACGAGCGCTGGGCCTGTCCACGGACGGGTCCTGGAGCGTCGGCAGAGGTCCCGTGCCATTCGGCCGGTCCGAGCGGTTCGCCCGCACGGCCGCCGACGTCCCCGGCACGGTCTGACACGACCCCCGCGCTCGCCTCGCGCCGCGCACACAGAAGAGGCAGCACCCTGACTACGACGTTCCGAGCACTCGGGATCCTTCCCGAGACCGCCGAGGCCCTCGAAGCCGTCGGCATCACCACACCCTTCCCCATCCAGGAGATGACCCTGCCCGTGGCCCTCACGGGCACGGACGTCATCGGCCAGGCCAAGACCGGCACCGGCAAGACGCTGGGCTTCGGCCTCCCGCTCCTCGAGCGCGTGACCGTCCCCGTCGACGTCGAGGCGGGCCGTGCCAAGCCCGAGGACCTCACCGACGCCCCGCAGGCGCTCGTCGTCGTCCCCACCCGCGAGCTGTGCGTCCAGGTCACCAACGACCTGCTGACCGCCGGCAAGGTGCGCAACGTGCGGGTCGTCGCCATCTACGGCGGCCGCGCCTACGAACCCCAGGTGGAAGCCCTGAAGAAGGGCGTCGACGTGGTCGTCGGCACCCCGGGCCGGCTGCTGGACCTCGCCGGGCAGAAGCGGCTGAACCTCAAGCACGTCAAGTGCCTGGTCCTCGACGAGGCCGACGAGATGCTCGACCTCGGCTTCCTCCCGGACGTCGAGAAGATCATCGACATGCTCCCGGCCAAGCGCCAGACCATGCTGTTCTCGGCCACCATGCCGGGCGCGGTCATCGGTCTCGCGCGGCGCTACATGTCGCGGCCCACGCACATCCGCGCCACCGCGCCGGACGACGAGGGCGTCACCGTCGCCAACATCAAGCAGTTCGTCTACCGCGCGCACTCCATGGACAAGCCGGAGATGGTCGCCCGCATCCTGCAGGCCGAGGGCCGCGGACTGGCGATGATCTTCTGCCGGACCAAGCGCACGGCCGCCGACATCGCCGAGCAGCTGCAGCGCCGCGGCTTCGCCTCCGGCGCGGTCCACGGCGACCTCGGCCAGGGCGCCCGCGAGCAGGCGCTGCGCGCCTTCCGCAACGGCAAGGTGGACGTCCTCGTCTGCACCGACGTCGCCGCGCGCGGCATCGACGTCGAAGGCGTCACCCACGTCATCAACTACCAGTCCCCGGAGGACGAGAAGACGTACCTGCACCGGGTCGGCCGCACCGGCCGCGCGGGCGCGAAGGGTACGGCGATCACGCTCGTCGACTGGGACGACATCCCGCGCTGGCAGCTGATCAACAAGGCGCTGGAGCTGGACTTCAACGACCCGGCGGAGACGTACTCGAGCTCCCCGCACCTCTTCACCGACCTCGGCATCCCCGAGGGCACCAAGGGCGTCCTGCCGCGCTCGGAGCGCACGCGCGCCGGGCTGGACGCGGAGGAGCTGGAGGACCTCGGCGAGACCGGCGGCCGCGGTGGACGCGGCCGCGGTGACCGGGGCGGCCGGGGCGGCCGGGGCGAGGCACGCTCCGCCGACCGGGACCGTGACCGCGAGGGCGAGCGCGCGGCGCGTACACCGCGCCGACGCCGCCGCACCCGCGGCGGCGCACCGGTGGACCCGTCCGCGGGCGCCGCTCCGAACACGCCCGCGGCTGGTGGTACGTCCTCCGAGGCGCCGGCGGTCGACGCCCCGGCCGCCGAGGAGGCGACCGCGACCCGCACCCCGCGCCGCCGCCGGCGCACGCGCGGCGGGGCCTCGGCCCAGCCGGAGGCGCGGGCCGACCGGGCGACGACGGCGGAGGCTCCCGCCCCCGAGGCCGCCACGACCGCCGCCCCTGCCGCAGCGGCCGAAGCGGCCGAAGCGGCCGAGGCAGCCGAGGCCGTGGTGGACACCGCCGAGGGCGCGCAGGAGCAGCCGCAGTCCAGGCCGCGCCGCCGCACCCGCAAGCCGGTCGCCGAGCAGGCCGCCGAGGCCACGGAGGCCGCCGGGATCCCGGCGCAGGCCGCCGACGGTCCGGACAGCGCCGCAGTGGCGGTGGCCGACACCGTCGAGGCCGGCGAGAGCAAGCCCCGCCGCCGCACCCCCAAGGCCGCCGCAACGGCGGAGGCACCGGCCGAGACCGAGGCAGGGGCCGGGGCCGGGGCCGCCGAGGCGGCCAAGCCCCGCCGCACCCGCAAGGCGACCGCCACCGCCGAGGCGGCCGTGGACACGGCCGAGGCCACGGAGGCCCAGCCGCGCCGCCGCACGCGCAAGGCGACGGCCGCGACGGAGGCTCCGGAGGGCGCCGTCGAGGCCAAGCCGCGCCGCACCCGCAAGGCCGCCGAGCCGGCCGCCGCTGTCGAGGCCGAGGCCCCGGCGGCGGGCGAGGAGGCGGAGGCCAAGCCGCGCCGCCGCACCCGCAAGGCGACCGCCCCGGCCGCCGAAGCGGTGGAGTCCGCGGAGGCCGTGACCGCCGAGGCCAAGCCCCGCCGCACCCGCAAGGCAGCGGCGGCTACCGCGGCCCCCGAGGCGGCGGTGGACGCCGCCGAGGGCGCCGTCGAGGCCAAGCCGCGCCGCCGTACCCGTAAGGCCGCCGAGCCGGCCGCCGCGGAGATCCCGGCGCAGGCCGCCGCCGAGCCGGAGGCCAAGCCGCGCCGCCGCACCCGCAAGGCGACCGCCCCGGCCGCCGAAGCGGTGGAGTCCGCGGAGGCCTGAGCCACGGTCCCCGGCCGCCGGCCCGGGGAGACGTGAGTGCACGGGCAGCACCCGACGGCCCGGTCCACACCGTGTGGACCGGGCCGTCGGCGTTCCCCCACGGCCGGACGCGCGGGATGTCCGGTTCGGGTGCGCACGGACGGCCGCGGCCCACGCCCGCCGGCCCGGACCGATAACCTCGGCTCATGAGCAGGCCTCCCTCCTTCGTTCCGCCGCCCGGCGCCCGGGCGTACCGGCTGCGCACCGCCCGGGGCGAGTTCGCCGTGGTCGACGCGCCCGTCGCCGCCGGCGTCGAGGCGCGCGGCACCGTGCTGCTGCTGCCGGGGTTCACCGGGAGCAAGGAGGACTTCAACCCGCTGCACCGGCCGCTCGCGGCGCGCGGCTACCGGACGGTGGCGGTGGACGGGCGGGGCCAGTTCGAGTCGGACGGCCCCGAGCACGACGAGTCGGCCTACGCCCAGGAGGAACTGGCGCGGGACGTGCTCGCGCAGGCGGAGGCGCTCGGCACCCCGCTGCATCTGCTGGGCCACTCGCTCGGCGGGCAGATCGCCCGGGCCGCCGTCCTGCTCGACCACTCCCCCTTCCTCTCGCTCACCCTGGTGGCCTCCGGCCCGGCGCAGATCTCCCCCTCCCAGCAGCAGCGGGTGAAACTGCTGCGGGACGCGCTCGAGGTGATGCCCATGGCCGCCGTGTGGGAGGCCATCCAGGCGATGGAACCGCCCGAGGAGACCGACACCGGCGCGGAGGTCGACGCGGGCCTCGACGACCGGGAGGACCTGCGCCGCCGCTGGCTGGGCAACAAGCCGGCCCAACTGCTGGCCACCGGACGGCAGTTGTGCCTCGAGCCGGACCGGGTGGACGAACTGGCCGCCGTGCCGCTGCCGTTCCACGTGCTGTCCGGCGCGCTGGACGACACCTGGCCGGTCTCCCTGCTCGACGACATGGCGCGGCGGCTGAACGCCCGCCGCACGGTCGTCGCGGGCGCCGAGCACTCCCCCAACTGCGAGCAGCCGTCCGCCACCGCCCGTGCCCTCGCCGGCTTCTGGGACACGACGGGCCCCGGCGCGTCCCGCGATTCGGCCGGGGCTGTGTGACGATCCACTAGAACCGCGTGTGCAGGTGCTCCCAGAAGCCGTCGCGCAGGGCGCGGCGCAGGTCGGCCTGGCCGCGCAGCGAGTACTGCAGCAGGCCCTCGGCCTCGACCAGCAGGTCCTGGTCCACCGACCCGGGCAGATAGGGATGGCCGGGCAGGAGTTCCACCAGGGCGTCCCGGCCGCGCGCGGCGAGCCACTTGGCGGCGATCTGCGCGCCCACGAAACGCACGTCCTCCCGCGTCGGCCGGGCCGCGTTGGCCGTGTTGTCGTAGGCGGCCGGTGTGCGCCGGGAGACGTACGGCTTGAAGAAGTCGAGGTCGAGGGTGCGCTGGCTGTCGACCTCCCACAGCAGCGGCTCGGCCTGGTTGCGGCCCTCCGGGGCCTCGATGCCCCACAGGTGGACACGGGCGCCGTAGCCCTGCGCGGCCTCCACCGCCGAGACGAGGTCCTCGTCTCCGCCGAGGAGCGCCGCGTCGCTGATGGCGCGGTGCCGGGCCAGTGACTCCAGGTCGGAGCGGATGAGCGAATCCACGCCCTTCTGCTGGTTGTTGGCGTTCAGATTGCCCAGCCGCACCTTGACGTCGGGCAGTTCGGCGATGGACTGCTGCTCGGCGGTGTGGATGCGGCGCCGGGCGCCGTCGTACCAGTACACGCGCAGCAGCCGGCTGTCGGCGAAGACGGTGCGGGCGCGGTCGATGAGCGCGTCGATCAGCCCCTCGGCGTCCAGGTCGAAGGCGCGGCGGTCCTCGGTGCCGGCCACCAGTCGTCCCGCCGCCGCGTAGAGGTACCCCGCGTCGACGAAGATCGCGTGGGTCGAGGGCGTCTTGGCCACCTCGGCGAGCATGCGTTGCAGCAGCTCGTTCGTGCGGTCGATGCGGGCGCCGAGCGCCGCGAGGTCGTCGTTCATCGCGTCCCATTGTCCCGGCGGTCACGCTGCGAACACAACCGGTCCCGATCGGTCCGACGGAGCTGTCTTACTGGTCAGTAATTAGTCGTTCGAAAAATTTCTTTAGCGTAGGGAATGTTTGTAACCGGCACGCCGTTGCATAGGTACGGAACACCCGGCCTCACCGCCCCGTGCACCGCTCCATCCATCTCCAGTAATTCTCCGCAGGAGGATGACCAGACGAAGGGAGAAGCCCATGCGCTTCGAGATCATGCGACTCGACGAGGTCGACGGCACCCCCGTGGACAGCACCGTCGTGGACGCCGCCTCCGTCAACCGGATCGTTCAGCAGGCCGCCGCCATCGGCCAGCGGCTCTGGATCCGCCCGGCCGCGACTCCGGCCTCGTAACGCAAGCGGATCACCGAAGAAGCTTCGGAGCCCCCGTACGGCACGCGCACTCGCGCTCGCCGTACGGGGGCTCCGTGCGTCGGCGTCCCGGGCCGGCCCGCCCGGCCGCCCGGCCGCCCATACGCCCGCACGCCCGCACGCCCGCACGCCCCTACGACCCCTACGCGCCCCTACGGAGACTCAGGCGCCGTGGACGACCTGCATCACCCCGTTGATGATCTGCTGCACGGCGATCGCGGAGAGCATCATGCCCGCCAGCCGGGTCACCAGCACCACCCCGCCGTCCTTGATCACCCGGATGATCAGCAGCGAGTAGCGCATCACCAGCCACAGCACGACGTGGATGGCGACGATGGCCGTCCACACCGAGACCTGGGTGGCCACGCTGTCGGCCTTCTGCACGGCGAGGATGACGGACACGATCGCGCCGGGCCCGGCCAGCAGCGGCATGCCGAGCGGCACCAGGGCGACGTTGACGTCCTTGGTCTGCTGCGGCTCGTCCGTCTTGCCGGTCAGCAGGTCCAGCGCGATCAGCAGCAGGAGCAGGCCGCCCGCGATCATCAGCGCCGGGACGGACACGTGCAGGTAGTCGAGGATCTGGTGGCCGAGCACACCGAAGACGGCGATGACCCCGCCGGCCACGCAGACCGCCTGGAAGGCCATCCGCTTCTGCACCTTGCCGGGGCGTCCGGCGGTCAGCGCGAGGAAGATCGGGGTGATCCCGGGGGGATCCATGATGACGAAGAGGGTGAGGAAGAGGGAGCCGAAGACGGCGGCGTCGAACATCGCTGAGCAGACCTTGCCGAAGAACGTGGTGACATGCGGAACGGAGGGCGCCGGCCGGGACGCGGGCGCGGAGCCGGCAGCGCGGCACGGCGTCGTACGACGCCGCGTGAAGGGTGTGACGTGGACGGGGGCGGGCCGGCCGGCCTCGCGGGCTCAGGCCCCGCCGGTTCCCGGCACCGGGAACGCCCCGGTCGCCCGCCGCGTGATCTCCCCGTACACCTCGGGGTCCGTGGTGAACGCGCCGAGCGCCACGGTCTTGCGGCTGCCGTGGTAGTCGCTGGAGCCGGTGACCAGCAGGCCCAGCTCGCCGGCCAGGCCGCGCAGCCGGGCCCGGGTGTCCGGGTCGTGGTCCATGTGGTCGGCCTCGATGCCGTCCAGCCCGGCGGCGGCCATGTCCGCGATCGCCGACTCGGGGACCGTACGGCCCCGCTTGACGGCCGCCGGGTGGGCGAACACGCAGACGCCGCCGGCGCCCTTGACCAGCCGGATCGCCTCGAACGGGTCCGTCTCGTGCTTGGGCACCCAGGCCCGTCCGCGGTCGGCGAGCCACTGCGGCGTGAAGGCGTCGTCCACGGTCGGGACGACGCCCAGCTCGACCAGGGCGGAGGCGATGTGCGGCCGGCCGACCGAGCCGTCGCCCGCGATCCGCGCGACCTGCTCCCAGGTGACGGGCACGCCCAGTTCGTTCAGCTTGGCGATCATGCTCTTGGCCCGCGGCACCCGGTCGTCACGGACCAGCTCCCGCTCGGCGAGCAGCGCCGGCTCCTCCGGGTCGAACAGGTAGGCCAGCATGTGCATGCTGACGCCGTCGATGCGGCAGGACAGCTCGGCGCCGGTGACGAGGGTCAGCCCCTCGGGCAGCGCCGCGACCGCCTCGGCGTGGCCGCGGGTGGTGTCGTGGTCGGTCAGCGCGACGACGTCCAGTCCGGCCGCGGCGGCGTGGCGCACCAGCTCGGCCGGGGAGTCCGTGCCGTCGGACGCGGTGGAGTGGGTGTGCAGGTCGATGCGCACGACGCGGACTCCAGCGGTGACGGGGCGGAAGCGGACACCCAAAGGATAACGGGGACGCGGGCATGCCCTGTCACACCCGCACGTCGGTCACGCCCCCTACACCCCGGGGGCGCGCGGGAGCCGCCGGGCGAGGCACGGCCCGACACCACGGGAGGAGGCCCACCGCGCGGAGGGCGATGCGGCACCACGCGAGTGTCACCGGACGAGGGCCGGTGCGGCACCACGCGAGAGTCACCGCACGAGGGTCGGCGCGGCGCCCGCGCGACGGGCCCCCGCGTGAGCCCCCGTACGGCAGGGCGGCGGCCCCTGAAGCGCCTGGCGGACCAGCGGCCCCCTACGGCCGCAGCAGGCGCGGTGAGAGCGCGCCGCACGGCACCAGTTCCACCTCGGCGCCCGCGTCGCGCAGATCGGCCAGCACCAGCTCGTCGTACATCAGCAGTCCGGACTGCTCGGGCCACACCACCGCCCACAGCCACAGCCCGCGCGCCTCGCCGGCGAAGACGGCGCGGTCGGCGGGGGTGCCGGAGACAAGCCAGAGCGGGGTGGGGCGCCCGCCGGCGAGGACCTTGGCGTCCGGGGGCTTCTCGACGTTCAGATACGGGCCGGGGTCCGGGCCGTCGATGCCGGCGTAGCGCGCGCCGAGGCCGACGCCCAGCTCCTCGGCGACCAGGATCAGCTCGCCCATGCCGCCGAGCGGTCCGGGTCCGGAGCAGGCCACGGCCGTGGCCCGGCCGCCGCTGCGGTCGTCGCCCGCGCTGGCCACGCCCGTGAACAGCCAGCCCACCGGCAGCGGCCACGGCATCCACACCGGTACCTGCGTACGGTGCACCACGACATCGAGGGCCTCGACGCTGGGCGGGATCACGGGCTGCAGTGGATGCACCGTGCCGTGCACATCGCACTGCCAGGAGTCGCTGAAGAGTCCGGGAGCCCTGACCCGGCCACCACACTTCGGGCAACTGGGTTCGCCCCTCATAGGGCCCCACGGTCCTACCCCGGCAGCGCCGCGTCAAGGACGATCACCCGTCCGGGCGGAACCGCGCGAGCCGGAAGTGATACGTGCGCATTGCATTTATTAGCCGCACTAACTTAGTGTGTGTATAAGCCAACTATCACCACCCCCCTCACCACCCCCTCACCACCCCTCCGGATTGGAGAAGGCATGGCCGCGGATCCCTTCGACGCGGGTGCGGGCAGCATCCTGCGGCAGCCGAAGGCAGTGTGGGCGACGGCCGGCGCGTCCGTCGTCGCCTTCATGGGCATCGGACTGGTCGACCCGATCCTGCCCTCCATCGCGCAGGGCCTGAACGCCACTCCCAGCCAGGTCTCCCTGCTGTTCACCTCGTACTTCCTGATCACCGCGTTCGCCATGCTGGTGACCGGCTTCGTCTCCAGCCGCATCGGCGGGCGCAGGACGCTGCTGCTGGGCCTCGCCCTCGTCGTGGTCTTCGCCGCCCTCGCCGGCACCTCCGGCTCGGTCGCCGAGCTGGTCGGCTTCCGGGCGGGCTGGGGACTGGGCAACGCCCTCTTCGTGTCCACCGCGCTCGCGGTCATCGTCGGCGCGGCGGCCGGGGGCAGCGCCGCGGCGATCCTGCTCTACGAGTCGGCCCTCGGCCTCGGCATGGCGTGCGGGCCGCTGCTGGGCGCCGTGCTCGGCGACGCGAGCTGGCGCTACCCGTTCTTCGGCACCGCGTTCCTGATGGCCGTCGGCTTCCTGTGCGTCGCGGCGTTCCTGAGGGAGCAGCCGAAGCCGGCCCGCCGGACCTCGCTGCTCGACCCGGTCAGGGCGCTCGGCCACGGCGGTCTCGCCTCGGCGGCCGTCTCGGCGTTCTTCTACAACTACACGTTCTTCACCGTGCTGGCCTTCACGCCGTTCGTGCTGGACATGACGCCGTACAAGTCCGGCGCGGTCTTCTTCGGCTGGGGCGTGCTGCTCGCCGTGTTCTCGGTGATCGTGGCGCCCCGGATGCAGGAGCGGTTCGGCTCGCTGAAGGTGCTCGGCGGCTCGCTGGTGCTGCTCGCGGCCGATGTGCTGGTGCTGGGCTTCGGCGACCACACGACGGCGATCGTGTGCACCGTCCTGTCGGGCGCGTTCATCGGCGTGAACAACACCGTCTACACCGAGCTGGCCCTCGGTGTGTCGGACGCGCCGCGCCCGGTGGCGAGCGCGGGTTACAACTTCGTGCGGTGGTTCGCCGCCGCCGCGGCGCCCTACTTCGCGCCGAAGATCGAGGAGTGGACGGACATGCGGGTGCCGTTCGTCGTCGCGGGCGCCACCGCCCTGCTGGGCGCGCTGGTGGTCCTCGTACGGCGCCGCTCCCTCACTCACGAGGCGGAGGAGCTCCAGCCGCGGCACGCCGCCGAGGACGGCGTCGCCGTCTTCGCCAACTGACCGTTCACGCAGGCGCGTCGGGCACGCGGGCGCACACGCCGGAGCGTCCGGGTTCAGGCGCCCGCGCCCGGGCCGGTGACCTTGGTCACTCCGGGGTCAGTCCAGCGGGACGGACCGGCGGGCGGGGTCCCTCAGGTCCGTCCCGTTCGTCAGCCAGCGCTCCTGGAGGGCCCCGGCGCCGTGCACCCGCTTCCAGGCGGCCTCGTTCGGCGTCATCGGCAGCAGCGGCAGGAACCGCACGGGCTCCATCGGCTCGTCCAGCTCCAGGTCCTCGACCAGGCCGCCCGGCTCGGCCACCAGGACCGAGGTGAACGGGGCGCCCGGCCACAACGGCCCGCCGACGTCCAGCGAGGCCCCCGGCGCCACGACCACACCTTCGACCTGCGGGGACGCGCCGAGCACGGCGAGCGGCCGGAGCACCTTGTCGGTGTCGGCCAGACCGGCCCGCACCGAAAGGACGAGCTCGGCGCGCGGCCCCCTGAGGGGGTCGGCGACCATCGCGGTGGGGTCGCTCATCGGCTGGGCGGACATGCCGAGCGTGGCGTACCGGACGACGTCCCCCTCGTGGAAGCGCAGTACCTCGACGCGGTCCGCGCCGAGGAAGGTGACCGAGGCACGCGCGTCCGGTTCGCCCAGGGCGCTGCGCAGCCGGGCCTCGACCAGAGGAAGAACATCTGCCATGCGGCGAGCATAGAACTCGTCAGCAGCGGGCAAAGCAGCGCCTTGACACACCGGGCGACTGGTACCCTGAGCCGGTGGTTCGGGCAGCATGCAGAAGCATCGCGTATCGAGTCCCGACACCGATGAGAATCCCCCAGTGGGATGGGATCGTCCCTCACCAGGGACCGGCCGGAGGAGGTGGGGCTGTCATGGATCGAAGTCGACCGTGCAGTACCACCCGCTCTTCCGGCTGTTGATGGAGTAGCCGTCAAGGCTCCGGTGCACTGTTCCCGCTCCGGCTGGCTGCCGCCTTTCACCGTCGTGCCCTCGGGCGCGTCACGCGGAAGAGCACTTCGTTTGTTTGCCTGATCTGTCTGATCTGACCCAGCGACGAAACTCGCCACCGCGACGGTGCGGTGCTCCCCGCTTTGTGGACGTGCCAAACATCCGGAAGTCAGGACGTCCTCATTCCGGGCAGTTCCAACCGCCGTCGGCGGCGCCTCGTCGCCTGCCGCGAAGGAGCCCTGCCATGTCGATGATCCGTGACCTGCGCGCCGTGGTCCGCCCGTCCCGCCCGGCGCCCCGCAAGGACGGCGGCGGCTACGACACCACGCGCGACCCGGCCACTCCCTCCGCCGTCGTCGACTGCGCCGTCTACCGCGACGGGGCCCGCGTCACGACGCCGGGACCGCTCACCCCGCAGGAGGCGATGCGACTGGTACGGCGCGACGGGGGCTTCGTGTGGATCGGGCTGCACGAGCCGACCGAGGCGGAATTCGCGGGGATCGCGGGGGAGTTCGGACTGCACCCGCTGGCCGTCGAGGACGCCGTCCAGGCCCACCAGCGGCCCAAGCTGGAGCGCTACGACGACTCGCTGTTCACCGTCTTCAAGACCATCCACTACGTCGACCACGACCGGCTCACCGCCACCAGCGAGGTCGTGGAGACCGGCGAGGTGATGTGCTTCACCGGGCGGGACTTCTTCATCACCGTCCGGCACGGCGGCCAGGGTTCGCTGCGCGCGCTGCGGCACCGGCTCCAGGACGACCCCGAGCTGCTGGCCAAGGGCCCCTCGGCGGTGCTGCACGCCATCGCCGACCACGTCGTCGACGGGTACATCGCCGTGGCGGACGCCCTCCAGGACGACGTGGACGAGGTCGAGACCGAGGTGTTCACACCCGGCCGGGGCGGCACCGCGCGCGGCACCGACGCCGGGCGGATCTACCAACTCAAGCGCGAGGTCATGGAGTTCAGGCGCGCGGTGGCGCCGCTGCTGCGGCCCATGCAGCTGCTGAGCGAGCGGCCGATGCGGCTGGTCGACCCCGACATCCAGAAGTACTTCCGGGACGTGGCCGACCACCTCGCGCGCGTCCAGGAGCAGGTCATCGGCTTCGACGAGCTGCTGAACTCCATCCTCCAGGCCAACCTCGCCCAGGCGTCGGTGGCGCAGAACGAGGACATGCGGAAGATCACCGCCTGGGCCGCGATCATCGCCGTGCCGACGATGGTCTGCGGGGTGTACGGCATGAACTTCAGCTACATGCCGGAGCTGCACTGGAAGTACGGCTACCCGGTGATCATGAGCATCACGGTGGCGATCTGCCTCGGCATCCACCGCACCCTGAAGCGCAACGGCTGGCTGTGAGGGGGCGGCCGGCTGCGCGAGGGCGGCCGGCTCTGATGGGGCGGCCGGCTGTGCGGGGGCAGCCGCCGGGGCCGGTCGCCGGGGTGCCGGGGCCGGTCGGCGGGGCCGGGGCTCGCGGGCGTCTCGTTAGTCTTCTGCCATGACAAGCGAGCTGCTCGGCCAGGCCCTCGTCGAGGAGGCCACGAAGAAGTCCGGCCTCATCTGGGTCAAGGGTCCCGGTGTCCCGGCCCGCGCCCTGTGGCACGTCTGGCACGAGGGCGCGGCCTGTGTGGTCGGCGACGGGCCCGGTGAGCAGCCGATGCCGGGGCTGGCCGACGGGGGCGCCGCCGAGGTGACCGTGCGCAGCAAGGACAAGGGCGGGCGGCTGGTCACCTGGGCCGCGCGGGTCGTGGAGCTCGCGCCCCGGTCCGAGGCCTGGGAGGCGGCGGTGGCCGAGCTGAAGGGCAAGCGGCTCAACGCGCCCGACGGCGAGGCGATGACGGAGCGCTGGGCGCGCGAGTGCCGGGTACTGCGCCTGGAGCCGGCCGGCGACCGGGCGCCCCTGCCCGAGGACTCGCTCGCCGCGCCCCCGCTGCCGACGCCGGCCACCACCCGCCGGCCCGCGCCGGCGGGACTGCCCAAGCTGCTGCTGAAGAGACGACGGCGCGCGTAGCCGGGCGCAAGGGCCGGCCGCGCCACTGCCCGCGGCCGCCGCGGAGGACCACCGCGGCGGCGGGGGAAGGAGAAGGCCGGATGGCACCAAGGACGAGCACCGCGCACGCGACGGCGGGCCGCCCGGCGGGGGCCGGGGGTCCGCCGGGCCCGGTGCCGCCGCGGGCGGGCCGGACGCCGCGGCCGGCGCGGGCGCTACGACGTGGGAAGCTGCTTGCCGTAGTCGACCGTGTCGTTCTTCTCCGGCTCGGTGAGGGAGAAGGGCTTGCCCCAGTCGGAGAAGGTCAGGGTGCCCGCGCCGCCCGCGCGGACCAGGCGCAGGGGGTAGGGGGTGCCCTCCAGGGAGACGTCCAGGGTGCCGCCGGAGCCGTCGTCGCCGGTGACCCGGATCGTCCGGACGCCGGACTGCTCGTGGTGGCCGTCGGTCGCCAGCGTGCCGTGCAGCGTCAGCAGCCCGTCCAGGAGGACGTTCTTGTCCGTGAAGCCGCTGAACCGCTTGTACGCGGGGTCGCCCTGCGGCACCTTCACGTACTTGCCGTCGAGCTTGTCCGCCGCCCCGGTGTCGTCCTTGCCGCCGGCGTCGCCGTCGGCGTGGCTCCAGAACTCCGCGTCCGCCTTCAGGAACAGCTGCGAGCCCACCCGCAGCAGCCCGAAGGTGACCCCCTGCGAGGTGACCGAGCCGGTGGCGCCCCGGGACTTCAGGCGCATGTCGAGCCGGTACGTACGGCCGTTGCTGACCACGTTGCCGGACAGGTGCACCGTGGCCGCCGAGTCCGCCGCCGCCCTCGTCCGGCTCTGGATCTTCTCGGCCGGCAGCTTGCCCACCCCGTTGGTGCCCGCGTCCGGGTCGTCCCCCGAGCACCCCGTCAGCCCTGTCCCGGCGACGGCCAGCGCGCACAACGCGCTCGCCAGCACTGCCCGGCGGGTACGGCCCTGGGGGATCGCAGACACAGGTGGGGCTGCCTTTCTGACGGGGGTGGTCGCGCGGCGTACGGCAGCGTACCGGGGCCGCGACAGGCGGGCGGAGCCAGCTCGTCCGGACCCCTCACCAGGGCGTATCCGAACAGGACGGGCTAGCCTGAAGCCCACCTGAGCGGGCAATTGGGAAAAGGAACCCACCCCATCCACCACGTCACACGCATCACGTGTCACCAAGCCACGCAAAGGAGGCGCAGCCATGGCAGCGGGCGCCCCCCGGATCTTCGTCTCGCACCTCTCCGGCGTCGCCGTCTTCGATCCGAACGGCGACCAGGTGGGGCGCGTACGCGATCTGGTCGCCATGCTGCGGGTCGGGCGGAGGCCGCCCCGCCTGCTCGGACTGGTCGTCGAACTGTCCACCCGGCGCCGCATCTTCCTGCCCATGACCCGGGTCACCGGCATCGAGTCCGGCCAGGTCATCACCACCGGAGTGCTCAACGTCCGACGCTTCGAGCAACGCCCCACCGAGCGGCTCGTCTTCGGTGAACTGTTCGACCGCCGGGTGACGCTGGTGGAGACGGGCGAGGAGGTCACGGTCCTGGACGTGTCGGTGCAGCAGCTGCCGGCCCGCCGGGACTGGGAGGTGGACCGGGTCTTCGTCAGGAAGGGCAGGAAGGGCGGGGCCTTCCGGCGCAGCAAGGGGGAGACCCTGACCGTCGAGTGGTCCGCGGTCACCGGCTTCTCGCTGGAGGAGCACGGGCAGGGCGCGGAGAACCTGCTCGCCACCTTCGAGCAGCTGCGCCCCGCCGACCTCGCCAATGTGCTGCACCACCTCTCCGCCAAGCGGCGGGCGGAGGTCGCCGCGGCCCTGGACGACGACCGGCTCGCCGACGTCCTGGAGGAGCTGCCCGAGGACGACCAGATCGAGATCCTCGGCAAGCTGAAGGGGGAGCGCGCGGCCGATGTGCTGGAGGCGATGGACCCGGACGACGCCGCCGACCTGCTCGCCGAGCTGCCCGAGGAGGAGCAGGAGCGGCTGCTCGGCCTGATGCAGCCCGCCGACGCGGCCGACATGCGGCGGCTGCTGTCGTACGAGGAGCACACGGCGGGCGGTCTGATGAACCCCGAACCGATCGTGCTGCGGCCCGACTCGACCGTCGCCGACGCCCTGGCCCGGGTGCGCAACCGGGACCTGTCGCCCGCGCTCGCCGCCCAGGTCTACGTCTCCCGCCCGCCCGACGAGACCCCGACCGGCAAGTACCTGGGCACGGTCCACTTCCAGCGGCTGCTGCGCGAACCGCCGTACACCCTGGTCGGCTCGATCCTCGACGACGACCTCCAGCCGCTCGCGCCCTCCGCCGCGCTGCCGGTGATCGCGGGGTTCTTCGCCACGTACGACATGGTGGCGGCGCCCGTCGTGGACGAGGCCGGCTCACTGCTGGGCGCGGTGACGGTGGACGACGTGCTGGACCACATGCTGCCGGACGACTGGCGGGAGACGGAGTTCCATCTCGAGGAGGACACGCCGGACGGCACACATGAGGCCGGGGGCGGCGGGGGCGCCGCGGCGGGCGGCGCGCGGGGTGCCGCGGCGGGCGGTGGAACGCGCGGCCGGACGGACCGGGCGGCGGACGAGGGGGCGGCCGGCCATGGCACCTGAGCGCGAGAGCACCCGCGAGCGGCTGCCGGCGGGGGCCACGGCGGCCCCCCGGCAGCGCACCCGCCTGGACCAGCCGCGCCCGACGCGGCGCCGGCTGCTGCCGGAGTGGGACCCGGAGGCCTTCGGGCGGCTTTCCGAGCGCATCGCGCGCTTCCTGGGCACCGGGCGGTTCATCGTCTGGATGACCGTGGTGATCATCGTGTGGGTGCTGTGGAACGTGGCCGCGCCACGGCACCTGCGCTTCGACGAGTACCCGTTCATCTTCCTGACGCTGGCGCTGTCCCTGCAGGCCTCCTACGCCGCCCCGCTGATCCTGCTGGCGCAGAACCGGCAGGACGACCGGGACCGGGTCAACCTGGAGCAGGACCGCAAGCAGAACGAGCGGTCGATCGCCGACACCGAGTACCTGACCCGGGAGGTCGCCGCGCTGCGCATGGGCCTGGGCGAGGTGGCGACCCGGGACTGGCTCCGCTCGGAACTGCAGGACATGGTCAAGGAACTCGAGGAACGGCTCGACGGGCACCGCCGGCCGCACGTATTCCCGGCAGAACACCCGCGCGCACGTGACGTGGATGACCGCTGACGGGGGTCCCGGGCCCGCCTCGGCGCGCCGTACCATCGTCCTTATGGCTACGGAAGACGCGGTGCGCGACGCGCTGGCGACGGTGAACGACCCCGAGATCAACCGACCCATCACCGAACTCGGCATGGTCAAATCGGTGGAGATCGGCGCGGACGGAGCGGTCGCGGTCACCGTGTACCTGACGGTCTCCGGCTGCCCCATGCGCGAGACGATCACACAGCGGGTCACCGACGCGGTCTCCCGCGTGGAGGGCGTCACCCGCGTCGACGTCTCGCTCGACGTGATGAGCGACGAGCAGCGCCGGGAGCTGGCGGCCGCGCTGCGCGGCGGCCAGGCCGAGCGCGAGGTGCCCTTCGCCAAGCCGGGCAACCTCACCCGGGTCTACGCGGTGGCCTCCGGCAAGGGCGGCGTCGGCAAGTCCTCGGTGACGGTGAACCTGGCGGCGGCGATGGCGGCCGACGGGCTGAAGGTGGGCGTCGTCGACGCCGACATCTACGGCCACAGCGTGCCGCGCATGCTGGGCGCGGACGGCCGTCCCACCCAGGTCGAGAACATGATCATGCCGCCGTCGGCGAACGGCGTGAAGGTCATCTCCATCGGCATGTTCACCCCGGGCAACGCGCCGGTGGTCTGGCGCGGCCCGATGCTGCACCGTGCGCTCCAGCAGTTCCTCGCGGACGTGTACTGGGGCGACCTGGACGTCCTGCTGCTGGACCTGCCGCCCGGCACCGGCGACATCGCGATCTCCGTGGCCCAGCTGGTCCCCAACGCCGAGATCCTGGTGGTGACGACGCCGCAGCAGGCCGCCGCCGAGGTCGCGGAGCGGGCCGGCTCCATCGCCGTGCAGACCCACCAGAAGATCGTCGGCGTGGTCGAGAACATGTCCGGCCTGCCCTGCCCGCACTGCGGCGAGATGGTCGACGTCTTCGGCACGGGCGGCGGCCAGCTCGTCGCCGACGGCCTGAGCCGCACCACGGGCACCACGGTCCCGGTCCTCGGCTCCATCCCGATCGACGTCCGGCTGCGCGAGGGCGGCGACGAGGGCAAGCCGGTCGTGCTGAGCGACCCGGAGTCCCCGGCGGGCTCGGCGCTGCGGTCGATCGCGGGCAAGCTGGGCGGCCGGCAGCGCGGGCTGTCGGGCCTGTCGCTGGGCATCACGCCGAAGAACAAGTTCTAGTACGGGCCGCCTGCGGGCGGCTGCCGTGCCCACGACCGTCAAGGGCGCCGTCTCCGGGAGACGGCGCCCTTCGGCGTGCCGGGCCGTACGGCGGTGTGCCGGGCCCGTCGGGGCGGGGTGCCGGGCCCGTCAGGCGGCGTGCGGCCCGTCAGGCGGCGGCGGGCCGGTCAGGCGTACGTGGTGATGTCGTTGATCACGGCGAAGCCCAGGCCGTACGCGCTCATGCCCCTGCCGTACGCGCCCACGTGGACGCCCTGCGGGGTGGAGCCGGCGAGGACCCAGCCGAACTCGGACTCCCGGTAGTGGAACGGCGTGGGAACGCCGTCCACGGGCAGCGACAGCGACGACCAGGCGGGGCCGGACAGGTCGTCGGCCAGCACCCAGGCGGTCTCCGTCTGCTGCTCCAGCCAGTCGTCCCGCAGCGCGTGGTCCATCTGCCCGGGCCAGGTGAACGACAGCAGCCCCACCCCGGCCAGCCAGGCCGCCGAGGACACCGAGGTGGCCTCCAGCAGGCCGGTGCCGTCCGCGCTGCGCCGCACCGGGTTGGCCGCGACGGTGACCACGACCGCGAACCGCTCCCTGGGGTCGTCCGGCGAGCCGGACGCGTACTCGTTGCGCACGGAGGGCTCGTCGCCGTGCCCGGTCGAACCGTGCTCCACCGAGCCGTCCGCCGAGGTACCGACCTGCATCAGCCAGCGCGGCCCCGTGAAGGCCTCGTCGAGGCCGTACCACGGGAAGGGCGCCAGCAGGTAGCCGTCGACCGTGCCCCGGGCGGGGGCGAGCCGCTGTCCGCCCTCCGCGGCCGGCGCCTGCGCGACCGTCCTACTCGTCGTCTCCATGTGCCCGGACGCCTCCTCGCTCTCGTCGGACCGGGACGGCCCGCCCCCCTTCGGGCGTACTCGTCCGGTCCGCACAACAACTCGGCAGCATATCCACCCCGCCTCCGTGAGCCGGGCAAAGCGCCCGCCGCGTGGGTCGCGGAACGGGCGGGTTCAGGCCGCGCACGGCCCGCGCGCGGTATGAAACGCGTCACGTACGGCCGTACGGCGCGGCCCGTGGGGCGGGTGGGTCCGGCGCCACGTCGGGTGCGGTGGGTGGTCGCGGTGTTCCTGCGCCGCGGGCGGTGCGTGGGCCGGGCGGGCGATACGGCGACGCGCCGGTCCGGGTGGTCTCAGGTGGCGTCCGCGTCGAAGGGCGGGTGGTCGTCGCGGCCGGCTCCGTCGCGGCCCTTGGTCATGTCGATCCGGCCACCGGAGGGCGACGCCCCGGACGAGGCGGACGAGGGGGACGAGCCGGGCGAGGCGGACAGGTCGCCGTCGCGGCTGTGCACCGCGTCCGTGACCTCGGCCATCTCCTTCTTCAGGTCGAAGCCGTTGCGGATCTCCTTCAGCCCCAGTTCGTCGTTCTCCAGCTGCTTGCGGATGAACGTCTTCGGGTTGAGGTCCTCGAATTCGAAGTCCTTGAACTCCGGGCCCAGTTCCTGGCGGATGTCGTGCTTGGCGCTCTCCGAGAACTCCCGGATCTTCCGGACCGTGCGCATCACGTCCTGGACGACCTTGGGGAGCTTGTCCGGACCGAACACGAGCACGGCCAGGACGACGATCGTCACCAGCTCGAGCGGTCCTATGTCATTGAACACCTGAAGCTCCTTGCGATGTCCTCGGCCCTCGGGTGGTCCGGTCTGTGCGGGGCTGTCCGTGGTCCGGGCCGGATCCACGGTACCCGGCGCACGCGGCGCACCGGTACCGTCCCGAGGTGTCGGCGGGGTTTCTGTCAGTTGCCGTGCGAGGAGCCGAGCACGAGCGAGACGTGGTGCTCGATCCCGCCGCGCCGGACGGTGAGCCGCAGCCGGTCGCCGGGGCGGTGGGCGCGGGTCTTGACGATCAGTTCCTCGCCCGAGTGCACCCGCTGGCCGTCCACCTCGGTGATCACGTCGCCCGCCCTGATGCCGGCCTTGGCGCCCGGACCGCCCGGGGTGACCGGGGACCCGCCGTTGCGCCCCTTGGCGCCGACCTTGGCGCCGTCGCCGGTGTAGTTCATGTCGAGGGTCACGCCGATCACCGGGTGGCTGGCCCGGCCCGTGTTGATCAGTTCCTCGGCGACGCGCTTGGCCTGGTTGACGGGGATGGCGAAGCCCAGCCCGATGGAGCCCGCCTGGCCGGTCTGCAGGTCCGAGCCGGTGTCGGCGGAGCGGATGGCGGAGTTGATGCCGACCACCCGGCCCCGGGTGTCGAGCAGGGGGCCGCCGGAGTTGCCGGGGTTGATGGGGGCGTCGGTCTGGAGGGCGTCGACGTACGACACGTCGCTGCCGTCGCCCTTCTCCCCGCCGGCGGTGATGGGCCGCTCCTTGGCGCTGATGATGCCGGAGGTCACGGTGTTGGCGAGGTCGAAGGGCGCGCCGATGGCCACGACCGGGTCGCCCACCTGCACGTTGTCGGAGTTGCCCAGCGGCATCGGGGTCAGGCCCCGCACTCCGCGCACCTGGACGACGGCGAGGTCGTAGCCGCTGTCGCGGCCGATGATCCGGGCCTTGGCGGTCTGGCCGCCGCTGAAGGTGACGGATATGTCGCCGCTGGAGGCGGCGGCCTCGACGACGTGGTTGTTGGTGAGGATGTGGCCGAGGCGGTCGAGCACGAAGCCGGTGCCGGTGCCCTGCTCGCCGGAGCCGGTGACGTGCAGGGTGACGACGCTGGGCAGGGCGCGGGCGGCGATCCCGGCGACGCTGTCCGGGGCGCGTCCCGCGGGCTCGTGCCCGGCCTGCGGCAGTTCGACGGCGCCCACGCCGCCGTTGCGCTCGATGTACGCCCCGAGGAGACCGCCGAGCCCGCCGGAGGCCAGGGCGAGCAGCACGGCCGCCCCGGCGATGGCCCGCCGCACGCGCCGCCGCCGCTTCTCTGGCGAGAGCATGCCCGCACCGCTCTGCTGAAACGGCGCGGCGACCGGGCTCGCCGCCCAGGGGTCGTAGCGCTCCCAGGGCCCGGCAGCGGGCGGGGCGTCGGCGGGGACGGCAGCGGCACCGCCGAGGGGGGCGGGGACGGGAGCGGACGTGGTGTGGGGGCCGGGGGCGGGGGCGGGCGCCGCATGAGCGTCGGGAACGGGCGCGGGCGCCGCGAAGGGGTCGGGGGCGGGAGCGGACGCCGCGAGGGCGGCAGGGGCGGCAGGGGCGGCAGGGGCGGCAGGGGCGGCAGGGGCGGCAGCCGCATGGGGATCGGGGGCGGGAGCCGGCGCCGCGAAGGGGTCGGAGGCGGGAGCGGACGCCGTAGCGGGGTCCGCTCCGGGGTCCGCGGCCGGAGCGTGCCCGGCGGCCGGGTGCCCGACGGGTGCGGACGCGGACGCGGTGACATCGTCCTGCGGGGCCGGGGAGGGCCCCTGGGCAGGCGGGACGGGCGGTACGGGGCCGGGGGCCCGAACCGTGCCCGGCGGCTGCGCGCAGTCGCCGGGATGCGCGGGCACGGGCGGCTGCGCCACGCTCCCGCCCGCCGCGGAGGCCACGGCGGGGTGCTGGACAGGCGGCGCGGGCGCCCAGGGCCCCGGCTCGCCGTAGGGCGGGGTGCTGTAGGGGTCGGGGTCGTGCAGGGGCCGGGGCCACTCCTCGCGGGGGCCGTCGCCGAGGGCCGGCGCAGGGGCCGCCTGGACGGCCGGTGGCTCGCTTGCGGCCGGCTGTCGGGTCCCGGGGTGCTGACCGCTCTCCGGTACGACGGCTGGGGCCCCGTCCCCTCCCACCGCGGGCGGCGAGACTTGCCCGGCCGCGGGCACCTCGGCGGCGGGCTCGCCCTGCTGGGCCGGGGAACCCGGACCCTGCGCGGGCGCGGGCACCTCGGAGGCGCCGCCGCCCTCCTCCGCCGGGGAAGGCGAAACCTGCCCGCCCGCGGGCACCCCGGAGCCGGGGTCACTCTCGACCGGCATGGAACCCGAACCCTGCCCGGGCGCGGGCGCCTCGGAGGCAGCCTCGCCCCCCTCCGCCACGCAACCGGGACCCTGCCCGGGCGCGGGCCCCTCGGCGGCGGCCTCGCCCCCCTCCGCCACGCAACCGGGACCCTGCCCGGGCGCGGGCCCCTCGGAGGCAGCCTCGCCCCCCTCCGCCACGCAACCGGGACCCTGCCCGGGCGCAGGCCCCTCGGAGGCAGCCTCGCGCCCCTCCGCCACGGAACCGGGACCCTGCCTGGGCGCGGGCGCCTCGGAGGCAGCCTCGCCGGCGGGAGCCGGCGGGGTGGGGCGGGGGAGCTCGAAGTCGCCCTCGCCGGCCGTGCCGGCGGAGGTCGGGTCGGGGCGCCCCGGGACGCAGTCCTCGGGCGCGTCCTGCCCGGCGGCGTCCGTCACGCCGTCCGGGTGGGCGGCGGGCCGCTCCAGCTCGTAGTCCCCCTCGTCGCCCGCGTGCCGCGTGGCCCCCGCCGTCGCGTCTCCCGCCCGTGCCGGCGGCACGGACGGTGCCGCCTCCGGGCCCGGCGCGGGTGCCGGGTCCCCGGACTGCCCGGGAGTCACGGGCCGGGGTCGGTTCCACCACTTCGGGCGGGTGGACTTCGTGGGCTTCCCCTCGTTCATGTTCTCCCCACAGCGGGCCCCGGCACGGCTCCTCGGCGCTGGCCGTGCGTCGTCGTCTGCGCGCCCGGACCGGTGTCATGGGCGCGACCACCATGGATTCAACCAGGTTCGCGCGCCGCGGCGCAGGGCCGGGACGCCGCCGCCTCAGTGCGCCGTGCGCGCGGGCGCCGCGGGGGCGAGGCCGGGCGTCGTACCGGGGACGGACCCGGTGACCAGGCCGGGGGTGCCGGGGGCGGCTCCCGTGGACCAGGAGGTCAGGGAGATCGGCGGGGTCGTGTTGAGCGGACGTATCAGCGGGGACATGACGGCCGCGCCCGCGAGCACCGGTGTGGTCAGGGTGCGCAGTTGCTCCGGCGCCTGCCCGTCGGCCGGAAGCGGCGCTCCGGGGAGCAGCGGCGCGGACAGCGCGGTCGGCGCCGCCGGTGCGCTGCCCGGGGCCCGCCGGCCGAGCGCCGAAGGCGGCCCGGGCGACTGGCGGCGCCGCGCGACCTCGGGGGCCGTCGCGGCGGAGCCCGCCGTACCCGCCGGAGTGACGTTGCTTCCGGTGCCGGAGCCGCCGCGGGCCTCCGCGGCCGCGTCACCCGGCGTACCGGCGGTCACCCCGCCCAGGGCGACCGCGGCCAGCGACACCGCCCCTGCGGCCACGAAGGCGAACCGCAGCCCGCGCGAGGCGGAGCGCTCCCCCTCGGTGCGGCCGACGGGGTGGATCCGGAAGCCACCGCCGGCCTCCGGGCCGACGGGGCCCGGCCCGGCGGGAAGCACGCCGAACCCGAACCGGTCCTCGCGCTCGAGGCCGAACGTCCCGGACCCGCCGGACCGTCCGGGGAGCCCCGGCAGCCCGCCGGGGAATCCTCTCCCGCCCAGCGGTGGGCCGTCCCCGCCGGCGCCGCCGCCCGGCAGGCCCTGGAGGCGGGCCAGGAAGCTCTCCGAGGGCGGCGGCGGGGCCGCCTCCGCGAAGACGTTCTTCAGACGGCGCTGCGCGTCGACCTCCGCCTTGCACTTCGGGCAGGTCGCCACGTGCGCCAGTACGCGCTCGCGCGCGTCATGGCCGAGCTCTCCGTCCACCAGGGCGGAGAGCCGGTCTCCCAGATGCTGTTCCGCGAGGCCGCTCGCGGCGGGGTCGGTTCGGGATCCACTCACGCGGTCGCGCCCCCTCCTCCCAGCGCGGGGACCCGGGGCACGAAGCTGCGGCGCTCGGCGCGGGCCTGGGGCGAGCGGTGGGCGAGGGCCTTGCGCAGCTGGGAGCGGCCGCGGTGGATGCGGGAGCGGACCGTGCCGAGCTTGACGCCCAGGGTCGCGGCGATCTCCTCGTAGGACAGTCCCTCGATGTCGCACAGCACGACCGCGGCGCGGAACTCCGGCGCGAGGGTGTCCAGCGCCTGCTGGACGTCGGCGTCGAAGTGGGCGTCGTTGAACAGCTGCTGCGGGGTGGGCTCCTTGCTGGCCAGCCGCTCGGCCGCGTCCTCGCCGAGCGCGTCGAAGCGGATGCGCTGCTTGCGGCGGACCATGTCGAGGAAGAGGTTGGTGGTGATGCGGTGCAGCCAGCCCTCGAAGGTGCCCGGGGTGTAGGTCGACAGGGAGCGGAAGACGCGGACGAAGACCTCCTGGGTGAGGTCCTCGGCGTCGTGCTGGTTGCCGGTGAGGCGGTAGGCCAGGCGGTAGACACGGCCGCTGTGGGTGCTGACGATCTCCTCCCAGGTGGGCGGAGTCCACGCCTGCCCGTCCGCGTCGGTGGAGAAGGTCGCGGTCTGGGCGTAGCCGTCGGCGTGGCTCGGGTCAGCAGCGGTGTCGTTCACGGATTTCGGCCTGCCCGGCGATCCGAGGAAGCGCCGGAGCACTCCTCCCCGATCCACGGGCGGGGCCGCACCTCCCCTGTCGGCTCTGGTGGTGTCCAGTGGAGCCCCTACCATAGCCACCTCGCCCGTTAGCTCCGGATAAGCGGTTTTACGAAAGTTTGACACGCGCTGCCACGGCTCATCCGGCTGCGGCAGCACTTGCCGGCCGTCCCGTTCCATCCCTTACCCCCCGCCGCGTCCCCCGTCACTTCCTCTCCCCTTCAAACGACTGGTCCCATCTGCGGGTTCCCGGGCCCAACGGATACAGTCACGCCCAGGCACCCACGGGGACAGGAGAGGGTCATTACCGGCAACCGGCAGACGAGCTGGGCGTTCGCCGACGCCTATGTCGCCGAGGACGACGCGCTGCGGTGGGCCCGGGAGCGGGCCCGTGAGGCAGGGCTGCGCTCGGTGTCGCCCGGCGCGGGCGCCGCGCTGCGGCTGCTCGCCGCCACCGTGGACGCCAAGGCGGTCGCGGAGATCGGCACCGGTACCGGGGTCTCCGGCATCCATCTGCTGCACGGCATGCGGCCGGACGGGGTGCTGACCACCGTCGACCCCGAGCCCGAGCATCAGCAGTTCGCCCGGCAGGCCTTCCGGGCCGCCGGCTTCGCCGGCAACCGCGCCCGGTTCATCCCCGGCCGCGCCCTGGAGGTGCTGCCCCGGCTCGCGGACGCCGGGTACGACCTGGTCTTCTGCGACGGCGACCGGCAGGAGTACCTGGACTACCTCGCTGAATCGTTGCGCCTGCTGCGTCCGGGGGGCCTGGTCGTGTTCGAGGGCGTCTTCGCGCACGGGCGGACGGTGGACTCCGGGCCGCAGCCGACGGAGGTCCTCAGACTGCGGGAACTGCTGCGCACGGTGCGCGAGAGCCAGGAGCTGGTGCCGTCCCTGCTGCCGGTCGGCGACGGCCTGCTGTGCGCGGTCAAGCGCTGAACCGGCGTCGGGCCGCTGTGCGCGGTCGGGCGCCGAGCCGGGCCGGGTCCGGGAAAACAGCGGCCCCGGCACCGCTTACGATGCCGGGGCAGCCGAAGAGTATGGTCGCTTGCGCGTCAGCCGACGACCTTCTTGAGGGCGTCGCCGAGCGCGTCGGCCTCGTCAGGGGTCAGCTCGACGACGAGTCGACCGCCGCCTTCGAGCGGAACGCGCATGACGATGCCCCGCCCCTCCTTGGTCACCTCGAGCGGGCCATCACCCGTCCGCGGCTTCATGGCCGCCATGCTCGTTCCCCTTCCTGAAACCCAGCTCATCGTCAAAGCCGACGGCCCCATCGAGAGGGCACGCGCGCGGTTTCCTGCCCAGAAACGGTCCAGGACACGCGACACCGGCATCGAACACATTGCTTCCCAGCCATTATCCCGCATCTCAGGACCCGATGACCAACATCAGTCGGCATCGCTTGGGCAACGCGCGCGAGCAAAACCACTCAATTCGGGGATGTGACTGCGATACTGCGCGCTCTCCCCGACCCGCGCCGGCCGCGCACCCCGCGGAATTCTTTGACGCAGGTCACACGTCAGGTCCGCGCCGCCACCGGTGAACTCCGTCATGCTGTCCTCGGACAAGGGACGTACTGAGCGGTACGTCAGGACCGTGACTGCGGAGGGGAAGACCCATGGCCGACACCGTGCTCTACGAGGTGAGCGACGGGCTCGCGACGATCACGCTGAACCGCCCCGAGGCGATGAACGCGCTGAACGTCGCGACCAAGGTCGCCCTCCGCGACGCGGTCCAGTCCGCGGCCGGCGACGGGGCCGTGCGGGCGGTGCTGCTGACCGCGGCCGGGGACCGGGCGTTCTGCGTGGGGCAGGACCTCAAGGAGCACATCGGGCTGCTGGCGGCCGACCGGGAGACCGGCTCGGGGCACACGATGAGCACCGTGCGGGAGCACTACAACCCGATCGTGCGGGCGCTGGCCGGGGCGGCCAAGCCCGTGGTCGCGGCGGTGAACGGGGTCGCCGCCGGGGCGGGCCTCGGCTTCGCGCTCGCCGCGGACTACCGGGTCGTCGCCGACACGGCCTCCTTCAACACCTCGTTCGCGGGTGTCGCGCTGACCGCCGACTCCGGCATCTCCTGGACCCTGCCCCGGGTCGTGGGCCCCGGCCGCGCCGCCGACCTGCTGCTCTTCCCGCGCAGCATCAGCGCGCAGGACGCGTACGAGCTGGGCATCGCCAACCGGCTGGTGCCGGCCGCCGAGCTGCGCGCCGAGGCGGAGAAGGTGGCCAGGGCGCTGGCCGAGGGCCCGACGGTGGCGTACGCGGCGCTCAAGGAGGCGATGGCCTACGGGCTGACGCACTCCCTGGAGGAGACGCTGGAGAAGGAGGACGAGCTCCAGACACGCGCCGGGCAGTCCGAGGACCACACCATCGCCGTCCAGGCGTTCGTGAACAAGGAGCGACCGAAGTACCTCGGCCGCTGAGGCGGGGCGGCCGGGACCGGCCGCTGAGCCGGGTCCCCTGGACGGGCCGCCCGGACGAGCGAGTCCCGGGACCCGCCGCCGGGACGCGCCACCGCGACGGGTCCCCGGGACGGCCACCGGGCCGGCCCGCCAGGACCGGCCGGCGCGACGAGTCCCAGCACCGGCCACCGGGCCGGCCCGCCAGGACCGGCCACCGAGCGCGCCACCGGCACCGGCGGCCACCGCGGCGGGCCACCGCGACGGGCCGCCGGGTCGGTGCGCCCCGCGGGTGCGCGTCGTCCCGGCCCCCGCCGGGGGTCAGGGGCGGCGCGCCACGCAGTCGGTGAGGTGGTCGTCGACCAGGCCGCAGGCCTGCATCAGGGCGTACGCCGTCGTCGGGCCGACGAAGCGCAGGCCCCGCTTCTTCAGCGCCTTGGCCAGGGCCGTGGACTCCGGGGTGACCGCGGGGACGTCGGACAGCACCCTGGGGGCCGGGCGGCCGGCCGGGTCGGGGGCGTGCGACCAGATCAGGGCGTCCAGCTCGCCCGGCTCCCACTCGGCCAGCACCCGCGCGTTGGCGAGGGTGGCGTCCACCTTGGCGCGGTTGCGGATGATGCCGGGATCGGCGAGCAGACGCTCGCGGTCGGCGTCGGTGAACCGGGCGACCGCCGCGATCCGGAAGCCCGCGAAGGCGGCGCGGAAGCCGGGGCGGCGGCGCAGGATGGTGATCCACGACAGGCCCGACTGGAAGGCCTCCAGGCTGAGCCGTTCGTAGAGGGCGTCGTCCCCGTGCACCGGGCGGCCCCACTCCTCGTCGTGATACGCCACGTACTCGGCCGCGGACAGCGCCCACGGGCAGCGCGGCCGCCCGTCGGGCCCGGCGACCGCCGCGCCGGCCGTCACCGCGGCCGGCGCACCCGCGTCCCGTTCCGGCAGGCCGGCCGCCGCCACGGCGTCCGCCGTCCGTCCCGCCGTCCGTCCCGCCGTGGGCTCCGCGCCCCGCACCGCGGCCGCGTCGGTCACTGCTGCTCCTCCGTCCCGGGCTTGTTCAGGCGGACGTGGGCCGCCGCCGCCCGGGCGCCGGCCAGCGCGGACTCCAGCTCGGCGATCCGGGAGTCGCGCTCGGCGAGCTCCGCGCCGAGGCGGCTGAGGGCGTCGTCCACGTCCGCCATGCGGTAGCCGCGCGGCACCATCGGGAAGCGGAGGCTCTCCACGTCGGCGCGGCCGAGGGGCCGGTCCGGCGGCAGCGGGTCCTGCAGCCGCTCGGGCGCCGCCTCCGGCAGCGGGCCGGTGCCTTGACCGCCGCCGACCACGGCGAGGGTCACCGCGGCGACCACGACGGCGAGTGCGACGACCAGGAACAGGAACATAACCATCGCTGAGGTCCCCACGGGGTTTCGGAGTCGGTCGGGTGTGTCAGGGTCCGATCGTGCCATGCGACGCCGGCGGTTAGGGTCGCCGGCGGACGGAAACCGGAAGCAGAAGGAGAGGTCACAGCGGATGCTCAGGCTGGGCAGGCGTGAGTTCGGTGCGCACGAGCCGGTGATCATGGCGATCGTGAACCGGACCCCCGACTCCTTCTACGACCGGGGGGCGACGTTCCGGGACGAGCCGGCCCTCGCGCGCGTGGAGCAGGCGGTCGCCGAGGGAGCGGCGATCATCGACATCGGCGGGGTGAAGGCCGGCCCCGGCGAGGAGGTCACGGCCGAGGAGGAGGCGCGGCGCACCGTCGGTTTCGTGGCGGAGGTGCGGCGGCGGTTCCCCGACGTGGTCATCAGCGTGGACACCTGGCGGGCCGACGTGGGCGAGGCCGTCTGCGAGGCGGGCGCCGATCTGCTGAACGACGCGTGGGGCGGTGTGGACCCGCGGCTCGCCGAGGTGGCGGCGCGGTACCGGGCCGGGCTGGTGTGCACGCACGCGGGGGGCGCACGGCCCCGGACGCGGCCGCACCGGGTGGCGTACGACGACGTCATGGCCGACATCCTGCGGGTGACCGTGGGGCTGGCCGAGCGGGCGGTGGCGCTGGGCGTGCCGCGGGAGTCCGTGCTGATCGACCCGGGGCACGACTTCGGGAAGAACACCCGGCACAGCCTGGAGGCGACCCGGCGGCTGGGCGAGATGGTGGCCACCGGGTGGCCGGTGCTGGTGTCCCTGTCCAACAAGGACTTCGTCGGGGAGACTCTGGACCGGCCGGTGAAGGAGCGGGTGGTGGGCACCCTGGCCACCACGGCCGTCTCCGCGTGGCTGGGGGCGCAGGTCTACCGGGTGCACGAGGTTGCCGAGACGCGGCAGGTGGTGGACATGGTGGCCGCCATCGCCGGCCACCGGGGACCCGCCGTCGCCCGCCGGGGTCTGGCCTGAGCGCCCCGCCCCGCCGGGGTCTGGCCTGAGCGCCCCGCCCCGGCGGAGGACGGCCCGGGCCCGGCGCGCGGCCCGGCCCCCGCGGGGTCGGCCCGGCCCCCTGCCTCCCCCGCCTCCCCCGCCTCCGCCGGCGTCGAGGCGGTCTAGCGCAGGTCTAGCGCCCCGCCTCCTTGGACATCAGGGACACCGCCTCGTCCACGTCGTCCGTGACGTGGAAGAGGGTCAGGTCGCTCTGCTTGGCCTTGCCCTGGGCGATCAGGGTGTTCTCCAGCCAGTCCACCAGGCCGCCCCAGTACGCGGCACCGAAGAGCACGATCGGGAACTGGGTGACCTTCTGGGTCTGGACCAGGGTGAGCGCCTCGAAGAGCTCGTCGAGGGTGCCGAGGCCGCCGGGCAGGACCACGAACCCCTGGGCGTACTTGACGAACATCATCTTGCGGACGAAGAAGTAGCGGAAGTTCAGCCCGATGTCGACGTACGGGTTCAGCCCCTGCTCGAACGGCAGCTCGATGCCCAGTCCGACGGAGGTGCCGCCGGCCTCGCACGCGCCCTTGTTCGCCGCCTCCATCGCGCCCGGGCCGCCGCCCGTGATCACCGCGAACCCCGCCTCGACCAGGCCCCGCCCGAGCCGCACCCCCGCCTCGTACTCGGGCGAGTCCACCGGCGTACGCGCCGAGCCGAAGACGCTGATCGCCGGGGGGAGCTCGGCCAGGGTGCCGAAGCCCTCGATGAACTCCGACTGGATGCGCAGCACCCGCCAGGGGTCGGTGTGGACCCAGTCCGTGGGGGCGCGCTCGTCCAGCAGGCGCTGGTCTGTGGTACTGGCCTGGACCTGGCCCCGCCGCCGGAGGACCGGTCCCAGGCGCTGCTCCTCCGGTGGCCGCCGCTTGCCCTCGGGGTTGCCTGTAGCCATGTGTGCTCCCTCCGCAGTGAGGTCTCCCCGGCCCGGGCGGGATGGGAGCCCGGGCGGGGGTCGTTCCGGATCAGCCTAGATCCGGACGGGTGGCCGGCGGGGGACCTCGCCGTGTCCGCCGTGCGCAGCGGCCCGACCGCCCCTGCCCGACCGCCCGTGCCCGACGGCCCGTGCCCGACGGGGGCCGGGCGATCAGGCGGTCAGGCGGTCGGGACAGTCAGGCGGTCAGCCAGGCCCGGAGCCGCTCCTCGCCCGCCAGGATCTTCGCGGTGTCCACCCGCTCGTCCCGCTTGTGCGCCAAGTGCGGGTTCCCGGGGCCGTAGTTGACCGCCGGGACGCCGAGCGCGGAGAAGCGGGAGACGTCCGTCCAGCCGTACTTCGGCCGCGGGGTGCCGCCGACCGCCTCGACGAACGCCGCCGCGGCCGGGTGGCTCAGCCCCGGCAGGGCGCCCGGGCTGTGGTCGTCCACCACGAACTCCGCCACCCCGCAGCCGGCGAAGACCTCGCGGACGTGGGCGACGGCCTCCTCCTGCGTACGGTCCGGGGCGTACCGGAAGTTGACGGTGACCACGCACTCGTCGGGGATGACGTTGCCCGCCACCCCGCCCGAGATGCCGACCGCGTTGAGGCCCTCGCGGTACTCCAGCCCGTCGATCACCGGGTACCGCGGCTCGTACGCGGCCAGGCGGGCCAGGATCGGCGCCGCCGCGTGGATCGCGTTGGAGCCCATCCAGCCGCGCGCGGAGTGGGCCCGCTCCCCGGTGGTCCTCAGCAGCATCCGCAAGGTGCCCTGGCAGCCGCCCTCGACCTCGCCGTCGGAGGGCTCCAGCAGGATGGCGAAGTCGCCCGCCAGCCACTCCGGGCGGGCCTCGGCGATGTGCTTGAGGCCGTTGAGCTCGGCCGCGACCTCCTCGTTGTCGTAGAAGACGAACGTCAGGTCGCGATTGGGGGCCGGAACGGTGGCCGCGATGCGCAGCTGCACCGCCACCCCCGACTTCATGTCGCAGGTGCCGCAGCCCCAGAGCACCCCGTCCTCGTCCAGCCGGGAGGGCACGTTGCCGGCGATCGGGACGGTGTCGATGTGCCCGGCCAGGATCACGCGCTCGGAGCGCCCCAGTGCGGTGCGGGCCACGACGTTGTTGCCGAGGCGGTCCACCGTCAGGTGCGGCAGCGCGCGCAGCGCCGACTCGACGGCGTCGGCGAGCGGCTTCTCCGTGCCGCTCTCGGAGGGGAGGTCGACGAGCTGCGCGGTCAGCCGTGCGGCGTCCAGCGAGAGGTCAAGCGGGGTATCGGCCATGCGGTCGACCCTAACCCGCCGAACCTCCCGAGGGCCGCCGCGTTTTGTCCACACCCGGCTCGGCGGCCCCAGGGGCCTCCAGTACCTTGTACGCGTGTCTGAGCCGTCCCCCACCCCCCAGCGCAAGCGCCGCGGCCGCCTCCTCCGCCTCGGGGCGGCCCTCGCGGTCCTGCTCGCACTCGCGGGCTACCTCACGGTCCAGTACCTCACGGGCGGCGCCGGCGGTCCGGGCTGCAAGGTCGTCTCCGGCAAGGAGGACGGCGCGTCGTACGAGTTCACCCCGGAGCAGGCGGTGAACGCGGCGACGATCGCGGCCGTCGGCAGCGGGCGCGGCATGCCCGAGCGTGCCGTCACCATCGCCCTGGCCACCGCCCTCCAGGAGTCGGGCCTGCGCAACATCCGGCACGGCGACCGGGACTCCCTCGGCCTGTTCCAGCAGCGGCCCTCGCAGGGCTGGGGCACCCCCAAGGAGATCATGGACCCGACCTACTCGGCCGGGATCTTCTACGAGCACCTCGCCAAGGTCCCCGGCTACACGCGGCTGCCGCTGACCGTGGCCGCGCAGCGCGTGCAGCGCAGCGGTTACCCGCAGGCGTACGCCAAGCACGAGCCGGACGCCACCCTGCTGGCCGCCGCCCTGACCGGGCGCGCCGCGGCGACGCTCACCTGCCAGGGACGCCCGGGGGCCACCCGCAGCACGGGTCCGGACGCGGTCCGCGCCGCGCTGGTGCGGGACTTCGGGCGGGAGGTCGTCCAGGAGGCGGGCGCCGAGGTGGGCGACGCGGGTGCGGACGGCGGGCGGACGGGGGCGGCCGGGTCCGCGGCGTCCGCGGGCACGGGCACGGCGCCGGCCTCCGACGCGGCCCCGTCTCCGGCGGCGGGCACGGGCTCCGGCTCCGGTACGGGCGGGCGGACCGTGACGCTGCCCGTGCGCGGGGGCGGCGGTGCCGGCGCCGCCGCCGGGCGGGACGCGCGGCAGCGCGGCTGGCAGCTGGCGCACTGGGCGGTCGCCAACGCCTCGGCCCTGCACATCGAGCGGGTGTCCTACGCCGGGCAGGAGTGGACGGCCGGGATCACCGACAGCCAGTGGCGGCGCACGGAGGCGGAGGGCGCCGCCGGGTCCGAGCGGGCCGCCGGCGCGGTGCGGATCACGACTGGGCGCTAGTACGGGCCTTCACCCTCCGGGGTGATGCCGGGCGTATCGGCGCGGTACGGCGGGAAGGATGCCGTGCGCCTCCGTCGTGGGCGCCGCACCCCTTGGGGACACAGCGCCGTAAGGATTCCGCAGACCCTTCGGGCGGCCGCTTCCCGCCCGGGTCCGACCGGAACCGACCACACGACGCATTACCAATTCTTTACGTCGGTCCTGCGCAACCTTCGAGGGCTTCGAGCGGTAGTCACTGCGTCCGAGTCCGGCCGGGGAACGAACCACCGGGCAAGGCTGGACACTTCAAGGATCTCTCCCGTCGAAGGAGCAACATGTCCCTCCCCCTGACCCGCCGGATCGCCCGTACCGCGCTGCTCGTCGCAGCGGGAGCGGCCGCCGGGGTCGGTGCGGCCGGCTCCGCCGGCGCTGCCACCCAGCTGCCGGCCACCCCGAACCTCGGCGGCCTGACCGCCGTGGACGGGGCACACGTCGGCAGCACCGTGGACAGTACGGCGCAGCACGTCACCGGGGTCGCGGGCGACACCGGCGGCAAGACCGTCAAGCAGACCGTGCCGGCCGCGGGCAAGGCCGGCGGCAAGCTCGTGAAGAAGACGGCGCCGATGGCGCAGAAGGCGGCGGGCGAGGCGGCCGGGTCCGCGGGGAACCTCCTCGGCGACACCACGCGGACCGCGACGAAGGCCGGGCTGCCCGGGAAGGGGCTGCCGGTCTCGGGGCTGCCGCTGGCCGGCTGACCGCCGGTCGCGCGTCCCGGCGGGCCCGGGCGGGGTCCAGGGTGCTCCCCTGGGCCCCGTCGGTGTATGAGTGCGCTCCTGGACCCCGCCGGTGTGTGCGGGCCGGGTCCAGGATGCGTTCCTGAACCCCGCCGGTGTGTGCGGGCCGGGTCCAGGATGCGTTCCTGAACCCCGCCGGTGTGTGCGGGCCGGGTCCAGGATGCGTTCCTGGACCCCTCCGGTGTGTGCGGGCCCTGCCGGTCCGTGGGGCTCCGTCCGTGCGCCGGTCCCGCCGCGATCGCGGCGGGCGTCATCCGGCGAGGCGCTCCACCGCCGCCCGCACCCGCTCGTCCGTCGCGGTCAGGGCCACACGGACGAAGGCGGCGCCCGCGGGGCCGTAGAAGTCGCCCGGGGCCACGAGGACGCCGCGCTCGGCGAGGTGGGAGACCGTGTCCCAGCAGGACTCGCCGCGGGTCGCCCAGAGGTAGAGGCTCGCCTCGCTGTGCTCGATGCGGAAGCCGTGGCCCAGCAGGGCCTCGCGCAGGGCCGTGCGCCGGGCGGCGTACCGCTCCCGCTGCTCGCGCACATGCGTGTCGTCGCCGAGGGCCGCCACGACCGCCGCCTGGGTGGGGGCCGGGGTCATCATGCCGCCGTGCTTGCGGATCTCCAGCAGCGGGCCCAGGACGGCCGGGTCGCCGGCCAGGAAGGCCGCGCGGTAGCCGGCCAGGTTCGAGCGCTTGGACAGCGAGTGGACGGCGACGATCCCCTCGTACGAGCCGCCGTTGACGTCCGGGTGCAGGACGGAGACCGGGTCCGCCTCCCAGCCCAGCTCGATGTAGCACTCGTCCGAGAAGAGCAGTACGCCGTGCTCGCGGGCCCAGGCGACGATCCTCGTCAGCTCCTGCTTGCCGAGGACGCGGCCGGTGGGGTTGGAGGGCGAGTTGAGCCAGAGCAGCCGCAGACCGTCCGGGTCCAGGTCCGTCGGGTCGTCGTAGGCCTCGTGGTCCGCGCGGGCCAGGCGGGCGCCGACCTCGTACGTCGGGTAGGCCAGGCGCGGGAAGGCGACCCGGTCGCCGGGGCCGAGGCCGAGCTGGGTGGGCAGCCAGGCGACCAGTTCCTTGGAGCCGACGACCGGCAGGACGTGCCGGTGGGTGAGGTCCCGGGCGCCGAGGCGGCGGCCGGCCCAGCCGGTGATCGCGTCCCGCAGCTCGGGGGTGCCCCAGACCGTCGGATAGCCCGGCGAGTCCGCCGCCGCGACCAGCGCCTTCTGGATCAGTTCGGGGACGGGGTCGACCGGGGTACCGACGGAGAGGTCGACGATGCCGTCCGGATGGGCGGCGGCCGTCTTCTTGTACGGCTCCAGCTTGTCCCAGGGGAAGGTCGGAAGCCGGTCGGAGACTGCGGACACGGGGATCAGGCTCACTTTCTGGTACGGCAAACGCCCCGGTCCCGTCGGGGTCGCGGCGCCCGGGGGCGTCCGGGCCGTACGGGACCGGGGCGGCACGCTGTGCGGACCGCTCGGGCGGCCGTCAGCCCTGCGGCGGCAGCGCGGCGACGATGGGGTGGTCGCGCTCGATCAGCCCCAGCTTGCTGGCGCCACCGGGAGAGCCGAGCTCGTCGAAGAACTCGACGTTCGCCTTGTAGTAGTCCTTCCACTCCTCCGGCACGTCGTCCTCGTAGAAGATCGCCTCCACCGGGCAGACCGGCTCACAGGCTCCGCAGTCGACGCATTCGTCCGGGTGGATGTACAAGGACCGCTGGCCCTCGTAGATGCAGTCGACCGGGCACTCCTCGATGCACGCCTTGTCCTTGACGTCGACACAAGGCTGCGCGATGACGTAGGTCACGCTGTCGTTCCTCCTCGATAGGGCGCTGGCGGGCCTCCACAGGCCCCGCCGCCTGGCGCGCGGGAGCGCGGCGTCGTCGATGCCCGCCCCTAGTATCTCCGTTCCGGGGCACGATCCGAACAGGAGGGGTGGACCGACCCGTGGAAATCTCGGCGACAGGACGCTACGAGGTCCGTATCACCGCTGCTGACGTGGGCAAACGGGTGTCGGTGCGGCGCTTGGGCGAACCGGGTGCGGCGGGTTGGAGGTTCACCGACACGGTCGGCGTTCTCACATCATGGGACGACGGTGTGCTGGTGATCACACGGAAGGACGGCGAGAGCGTCCGTATCGCGGAATCGTCCCTGGTCGCGGGCAAGGTCGTGCCGGCCGCCCCGGCCCGCCGCCGGGGTCCGGCGGCCGACTACGCGGAACTCGCGCGTGCCGCGGCCCGGGCGTGGCGCCCGGTGGAGAGCGAGTGGCTCGGCCAGTGGGAGCTGCGGGCCGCCGGCGGGTTCACCCGGCGGGCCAACTCCGTGCTGGCCCTCGGGGACCCCGGGTGCCCGCTCGACGAGGCGCTGGCGGCCGTACGGCGCTGGTACGGCGAGCGCGGGCTGCCCGCCTACGTCCAGGTGGCCACCGGCGCCGAGGGCACCCAGGAACCGCTGTGCGCGGAGCTGGAGCGGCGCGGCTGGGTGCGCGAGGTGACCGCGGAGCTGTGGACCGGGGCGCTCGCGCCGGTCGCGGACGCCGCCGGCGGCGCGGACGTCGTGCTGTCGCGCACCGCGGACGAGGCGTGGCTCGCGCGCTACCAGCGCAAGGGCGTGAGCGAGGTGGCTCTGCAGGTGCTGGGCAGCGGGCCCTCGGTGTGGTTCGCGACCCTGCCCGGCGACGGCGGGAACGGGCCCGGCGACAGCGCGGACGAGCACGGCGACGGCGAGGACGGGCCCGGCGACGGCGGGGGGAACGGGCCCGCCGCGATCGGGCGGTGCGTCGTGGACGGCCGGTGGGCCTCGTTCGCCGCGGTCGAGGTGGACCCGCGGATGCGGCGGCGCGGCCTGGCCACCGAGGTGATGGCCGCGCTCGCCCGCCGAGCCCTGGAAGAGGGCGCCTCCGCCGCCTGGCTCCAGGTGGAGACCGGCAACGCCGGGGCGCGGGCGCTGTACTCCCGGCTGGGCTTCGCCGCGCACCACGCGTACCACCACTACCGGGAGCCGGACACGGAATCCGGAACGTCCGGCACCGGACGGCGGTAGGCGATCACCGTGGAAGGGCACGAGGCTGGTATGCGTCAGCTGTTTCCGCCCTCGCCCGAGCGGGACGCGGGGCTGCGGCGGCGGTTCGCCGAGGAGGTCCGGGCCGGGCGGCCCGACCTCGCGACCCTGTGCCTGCTGGTGGGCGCGGTGGCCGACGGCGCGCTGGACGAGGCGGGGACGGACGCGGCGCAGATGGAGCTGGACCGGCTCGCCGGGCGGCTGCCGTTCCGGCCGGGCGGGCCGCGGGGCTGGGCGCGGGCCCTGTGCGAGCTGCTCGGCGAGGAGTGCGGGTTCCGCGGCTCCGCCGCCGACTACCAGCGGCTGGAGTCCTCGCTGCTGCACGAGGTGCTGCGGCGGCGGCGCGGGCTGCCCATCCTGCTGTCGGTGGTGTGGATCGAGGTCGCCCGGCGGGCCGGGGCGCCGGTGTACGGGGTGTCGCTGCCGGGGCACTTCGTGGTGGGCTTCGGGACGGCCGGGGAGCAGGTGCTCGCCGATCCGTTCGACGGCGGCCGGGTACTGACCGGGGCGGACGCGGAGCTGCTGGTGGTGGGGGCGACGGGGGCGCCGCTGCACCCCTCGATGCTGGTGCCGGCGGACCCGGTGCAGGTGGTGCAGCGGATCCTGAACAACGTGCGGGCGTGGGCGGCGGCGCGGCCGGAGCGGTCGGACGTGGCGCTGTGGGCGGTGGAGCTGTCACTTCTGCTGCCGGCGCATCCGGCGCGGTTGCGGTACGAGCGCGCGCAACTGCTGGTGCAGCGCGGCGACTTCGTGGCCGGGGCCGCGGAACTCGAGGCGTACGCCGAGGTGGTGGACGCGGTGGACCGCCCCGCGGCCGAACGCGTCCGGGGCCAGGCCCAGGCCGCCCGGGCGATGCTCAACTAGGCCCTCGCGCCCGGGTCGTACGGGGCCGCGGGGCAACGACCGGGCTCGCACCTGGGGCGTACGAGGCGCGGGCAGCAGCCGGGCTCCGCCCGGACCGGGCGGGCCTGACGGCGGGGCAGGCCCCGCACCCGAACCGGGCGGTCGCGGGCGCCGGGCGGGCTCCGCCCGGGTCGGGCGGGTCGCGGGCGGCGGGCTCGGCACCCGCATCGCACGCCCCTCACGGCGCGCGGGCCTCGCGCCCGGACGCGGCGAGCCTCACGACGGGGCACGCCGCCCCGCACCCGGCCCCTCCCGCCAGCCGCACGCGGGCAGACCCCGCCCCGGATCGGCGGGGCGCGCGGCGTGCGGGGCTCGCCTCCGGAACTGTCCCGCCCCGCCCGTACGGCGAGCGGGCGGGTGGGACGGCGAGCGAGGCCGGGGCTGACGGTGGGCAGGCCCGGCACCCGGATCTTCGGGCGTGCCCTGCCGAGTGCGGGCCTCGCCGTCCGGATCACCGAGCGGCCGCATGGGCCTTGGCCCCTCGCGGACGGCGTCGGCGCCGTGGGTGCGACCCGGCAGCGAAGGGCGCGGGCGGCGGACTCGGCACCCGTATCGCACGCGTTTCACGGCACGCAAGCCTCGCGCCGGACGGGGCGAGCCTCACGACGGGGCAGGCCACCCCGCACCCGGCCCCTCCCGCCAGCCGCACGGCGGGCAGACCCCGCCCCGGATCGGCGGGGCGCGCGGCGTGCGGGGCTCGCCTCCGGAACTGTCCCGCCCCGCCCGTACGGCGAGCGGGCGGGTGGGACGGCGAGCGAGGCCGGGGCTGACGGTGGGCAGGCCCGGCACCCGGATCTTCGGGCGTGCCCTGCCGAGTGCGGGCCTCGCCGTCCGGATCACCGAGCGGCCGCATGGGCCTTGGCCCCTCGCGGACGGCGTCGGCGCCGTGGGTGCGACCCGGCAGCGAAGGGCGCGGGCGGCGGACTCGGCACCCGTATCGCACGCGTTTCACGGCACGCAAGCCTCGCGCCCGGACGCGGCGAGCCTCACGACGGGGCAGGCCACCCCGCACCCGGCCCCTCCCGCCAGCCGCACGGCGGGCAGACCCCGCCCCGGATCGGGCGGGGCCCCGCCTAGTGCGGGCCTCGCGCCCGGATCGGGGGGCGGGCCTGATGGCGGAGTATGACCCCGCACCCGGACCACCGCGCAGGCCTCGCTGCGGGGCAGACCCCGCCCCGGATCCGGCGGGCCCCGCCGAGTGCGGGCCTCGCGCCCGGATCGGGGGGCGGGCCTGACAGCGGGGTGGACCCCGCACCCGGGCCACCGGGCACCCGCCTGACAGCGGGGCAGGCCCCGCACCCGGATCGGGCGTTCGCGGGCGGCGGGCGGGCTCCACCCGGGTCGGGCGGAGCCCCGCCGAGTGCGGCCTCTGTCTGGATCGGGGGGCGGGCCTGACGGCGGGGTGGACCCCGCACCCGGGCCACCGGGCACCCGCCTGACGGCGGGGCAGGCCCCGAGCTCGGGTCGGCGGGGCCCGCGGCGTGCGGGGCTCGTCTCCGGAGCGTCGGGGGGCCTCATGGGCCGTGGCTCACGGGGAGGGTGTCGGCGTCGTGGGTGCGGTGCCCGCCGGGGAACAGGGGCGGGTGCGAGGGGGAGCGGTCCTCCGCGTCCTTACAGCCAGCCCTTCTCCCTCGCCGTGCGGACCGCTTCCGTGCGGTTGCGGACCGCGAGTTTCTGGATGGCCGTGGAGAGGTAGTTGCGGACCGTGCCCTGGGACAGGTGCAGGGCCGCGGCCAGTTCGGCGTTGGTGGAGCCGTCGGCGGCGGCGCGCAGGACCTCGCGTTCGCGGTCGGTGAGCGGGTTGGCGCCCTCGGCGAGGGCCGCCGCGGCGAGGGTGGGGTCGATGACGCGCTCGCCGGCGAGCACCTTGCGCACGGCTTCGGCGAGCTGGGCGGCGGGGGCGTCCTTGACCAGGAAGGCGTCGGCGCCCGCCTCCATGGCGCTGCGCAGATAGCCGGGCCGGCCGAAGGTGGTGAGCACCACCAGCTTGACGGCGGGCAGTTCGCGGTGCAGCTGCGCGGCCGCCTCTATGCCCGTGCAGCCGGGCATCTCGATGTCGAGCAGTGCCACGTCCACGTCGTGGGTCCGGGCCGCCGCGAGGACCTCGTCGCCGCGTGAGACCTGGGCGACGACCTCGATGTCGTCCTCCAGGCCGAGCAGGGCGGCCAGCGCCTCGCGGACCATCGACTGGTCCTCGGCGAGAAGGACCTTGATCGTGCTGCTCATGCCCGGGATCCTACGGCCTCCGGGGAGCCGAGCGGCACGCGGGCGACGAGCCGGAAACCGTGCTTGACACGGCCCGCCTCCAGCCCGCCGCCCGCCTTCTCCATGCGCTCGGTCAGGCCGGTCAGGCCGTTGCCCGGTCCCTTGCCTGCGCCGCCCGAGCCGCCCGATCCGTTGTCCTCGACGCGGAGTTCGAGGAAGGGGCCGTCCAGGGTCTGCAGCCGCACCAGGTCCACCGCGCAGCGGCTCGCGCCGCTGTGCCGCACCACGTTGGTGACGGCCTCCCGCAGCGCCCAGGCCAGGGCGGCCTCGCTCTCCTCGGGAACGCCGGCGAGATCGGGCTCGGTGGGCACGGCCGCGGTGACGTCCGCCGCGGTGAGCGCCACCTGGGCGCCCGCCAGCTCGGCGGACAGGCGGGGGCGCCGGTAGCCGGTGACGGCCTCGCGGACGTCCACCAGGGCCTGGCGGCTGACCTGTTCGATGTCGGCGACCTGCTGGGCCGCCTTCTCGGGGTGGCCGGGCAGCATCCGCCCGGCGAGCTCGCTCTTCAGCGTGATCAGGGAGAGCGAGTGGCCGAGCAGGTCGTGCAGGTCGCGGGCCAGGCGCAGCCGTTCCTCGTTGGCGGCGAGCTGGGCGACGGTGGCCCGGGCGCGACGCAACTCTATGGTGGTGCGCACGAGTTGCCGTACGCCGGTCATGGCGAAGCCGATCAGCACCACCAGCAGGAGCAGCTGCCCGGTGTCCCGCTCCCCCACGCGCAGGCCGGCCAGCACCATGGCCAGACCGGTCAGCGGGATGGTCCAGTACGCCCCCTTCAGCGGCAGCGCCACCCCGCAGGCCACGGAGACGTACACGAACAGGCCGAGCCATTCGGCGCCGAGGGTCAGGCACAGTACGACGGCCAGCGCGCCGAGGGCGCCGATCAGGGCGCCGACGAGGGGCAGGGCGGCGGGGCGGTTGTCGGGCCGGCCCATGTTCCGGAAGACCAGCGCCAGGTAGACCACCACGAAGGCGGCGAGGCCCAGCCCGCCGGCGGCGGTGCCGGCGGGGGTGTGGCGGCCGGAGGCCAGGTCGTTGACGGGCGCGCTGAGGAAGACCAGCCAGATGCCGATCCAGATGCTCTTGCGCAGGGCCTCGCGCGGGTCGCGGGGCGACCGGCCGATGCGTATCGTCCGCCGCGCGCGGTCCGCCCGCGGTGCCCGGTCCTCGGTCATGGTGCTCACGCCTTCAGCGTGTCCTTCCGGTACAGCCACGCCGCGCCGCCCGAGAAGAGGACGAAGAACGCGACGAGGACGGCGATGTCCTTGCCCGCCGGGGCCTGGCTCTGCTCGATGGCCTGCCCCAGAGCAGCGTACGCGTGGGTGGGCAGCCACTTGGCGATGTCCTGCAGCCAGTCGGGGAAGGTGGTGGCCGGCATCCACAGGCCGCCGAGCATCGACAGGCCGAAGTAGATGATCATGGTGACCGGGCGGACGGCGTCCCCGGTGGCGAGGTAGCCGATGGCGACGCCGAGCGCGGCGAACACCAGGCTGCCGGCCCAGATGGTCCCGGTGAGGGCGAGCCACTGCCAGGCCTCCAGCCGGACCTGCTTGACGGCGGCGGCCACCGCGAAGACGACGACGATGGACGGCAGGCTGACCACGGCGGCGCTCGCGGTCTTGGCGAGGACGTAGCCGCGCCCGGGGAGGGTGGTGAGCCTGAGCTGGCGCACCCAGCCGCTCTCGCGCTCCTTGGCGATGCGCTCGCTGTTGCCCATGAGGACGGCGGTCAGCGCGCCGAAGGATGCCATGGACACCATCATGTACGTCGGGACGGTCAGCCCGCTGCCTTCGACCTTGGTGACGCCGTCGGCCTTGCCGGCGATCAGCAGGAAGAGGATCGAGGGGTAGAGCACCGAGAAGAACAGGAACTTGCGGTTGCGCAGGGCGCGGGCGAGTTCGAGCTTGATCAGGCTGGTCACGACTGCTTGGCCTCCTCGGCCTCGGTGATGGCGACGAACGCCTGCTCGAGCCCGAGCCCGGCGACTTCCAGGTTGCGGGGGTAGACGCCGAGCCCGTACAGGGCGTGGACGGTCGCGTCGGCGTCGGAGGACTGGATGCGCACGGTCTGGCCGGACACGTCGAGGGAGGTGAGGAAGGGCAGGCCGCGCAGGGCGGTCTCGTCGATCGGCCCCTCCAGGTCGAAGCGGACGCGGCGGGCGCCGGCCTTCGCCTTGATCTCGGCGGCGGTGCCGTCCGCCAGCAGCCGGCCCCGGTGCAGCACCAGCACGCGGTCGGCGATGGCGTCGGCCTCCTCGAGGTAGTGCGTGGCGAAGAGGACCGTGCGGCCCTGGTCGGCCTGCTCGCGCATGGTGGCCCAGAACGCCTGGCGGGCGGAGACGTCCATGCCGGTGGTGGGCTCGTCCAGGACGATCAGGTCGCTGTCGCCGGCGGTGGCCAGGGCGAAGCGGACGCGCTGGGCCTGGCCGCCGGAGAGCCTGTTGACCTTGCGGTCGGCGATCTGGGAGATGCCGGCGCGGGCCAGGACGTCGTGGACCTGGTAGCGCCGGGGGTGCAGGTCGCAGGCGAGCCGCACCAGTTCGGCGACGGTGACCTCCTCCATCAGCCCGCCGCTCTGCAGCATCGCGCCCACCCGGCCGGCCACGATCGCCTCGCGGGGGCTGGTGCCGAAGACGGCGACCGTGCCGCTGTCGGCGTGCTTGAGGCCGAGCAGCAGGTCGAGGGTGGTCGACTTGCCGGCGCCGTTGGGGCCGAGGAGGGCCACGGTCTCGCCCGGGTGCAGGGCGAGGCTCAGCCCGTCCACGGCCCGCACCTCGCCGTAGCTCTTGGTCACCTGGTCGAACGCCACCACGGCGGCCGTGGCCGTGGTGGTCTGCGCTGTCGTTGTCATGACCGCAATCCTGCCCGCGGGGCCCTTGGCTCCGGCAGTGTCGCGGATCCCGGCTGCCGCATGACATCTGTCATGCGGCAGCGGACGGGGGCGGCGTCGTGCGGCCCGGTTCGGGAGGGTCAGTCCGGGTTGGTGTCGATGACGCCGACGCGGTTGGTGGTGCTCCTCAGGGCGGGGCGCAGCGCGCCGATCACGTCGTCGACGGTGACGGGCGTCTTCTGGCCGGTGCCCCGGGCGATGGTGACGCCGTCGAAGGCGCCGCCGTACAGCTCCTTGAGCGCCGTCTTGTCGTAGTACTCGACGAGCTTGCCGTCGATCGCCTTGACGCGCACGAACTTCCACAGCGACTTCTGCGGGCTGAACGACACCTGGTGCGCGGCGTCCGTGCGCACCGTCACCAGTGCGGACATCGCCGGCCGGGCGAAGGCCTTCATCATCCGGTCGACCTCGGCGTCGGAGACCGTCGGCTGCCGGGTGGTGGTGGGCAGCGGGACGGGAGTGCCGCGGCCCGTCTCGACCTGGGTGCGGTACGCCTTCGCGACCGCGTCGGTGGAGCCGGCGGTGTCGACGCCCTTGCCCGCCTTGCCGTAGACGGCGACGGCCTTGCCGGGCTCGAACTTGATCGTCCCGTCGGTGAGGGTGCCGGCGCCGCCCGCCGCGTTGCGCAGGGCGACCTGGAGCTTCTCCTCGTCGACCGGCATGACCGGTTCGACGACCCGGTGGTTGCCGAAGAGTGAGCCGATCACGGAGACGGGGTTGTAGTCGCTCTTCGCCGCCGCGCTGGCCGTGGCCTGGGTGTCGAACTGGAGCCCGGCCTTGTCGGGGGCGAGTGTGACGGTCTTGCCGTCGACCGTCAGCTTCAGCGGCTGCTTCACCCGGCCGGCGAAGGCGTCGTCGAGCTTCTTCACGGCGTCGTCGCGGGTGCCGCCGCCGATGTCGACGCCGAGCACGGTGGTGCCCTTGGGCACGTCGGAGTGGTTCATCAGCAGCCCGGCGCCGTAGGCGACACCGGCCACGGCGACCACGCCGCCGGCCAGCAGCACCAGTTTGCTGCGGCCCTTCTTCTTGGCGGGCCTGGCGGCCGGCTTGGCGGCGGGGGCGGTGCTCTGCCCGCCCGGCTGGGGCGCCTTGGGGGGCGTGTGCGTGCGTGGGCCGTCGCCGCCGGTGCCCGGGCCGAAGGGGGCGTTCTGGCCGAACGGCGCGTTGGGGCCGGGCGGCACGACGGGGATGCCGCTGGTGACGGTGTGCCCGGAGACGTTGTCCGGCCGGCCGCCGTAGCCGGGGCCGCCCGGCTCGGGGGCGGTGAACTGCGGGGTGAGGACCGCGGTGTCGTCGCTCAGGCCGCCGCCCGGGCGGGCGGCGGGGGCGCCCGTGCCCGGTGCGGGGGGCACGGTGAAGTCGGCCTCGGGGCCCATGCCGGGCGGGAGCAGGGGGCCGTCGCCGGTGACCGGGCCGCCGGTGGGGCCCGCGGGACCCTGCGGGCCGCCGGGGGCGCCGGGACCACCCGCGGCGCCCGGGCCGCCGGGCCGCCCGTCGGCGAAGTACGGCAGTTCGTCCCGGCGCGGTTCGTCGCGGCGGGGCTCGTCGCTGCCGGAGCGGGGGCGGGAGCCGGCCGTCAGCGCCTCGGTCACGTCGAAGGAACCGGTGCCGCCGCCGTGTCCGGGGGCGACGGGGCCGCCCGTGGCGCCGGGCAGTCCGCTCCCGCCCGTGGAGCCGGACCGGGAGCCGCCGGGCAGGTTCATGGAGCCGGTCACGCCACCGGGGCGGCCGGTCACCGGACCGGCGCCGCCCGCACCGGAGCCGGAGCCGGGCGTACCGGGGGCGCCAAGCGTGCCGGAGGCGCCCGGCGTCCCGGCGCGGCCGGGGGCCGTGGCGCCCTGGCCGGGACCGGCCGCACCCGGGCCGGGACCGGCCGCGGGGCCGCCCGAACCGGTGGACAGTCCGCCGCCGTTGGCGGAGTCGCCGCCCTGGCCGGGCTTGTTCGCCGGGGACTTGCGCGGCGCGAACCAGTCGCTGGTCGGCTTCTCCTCGGCCGGGGCCGCCGGTTCGGCGGCGGGCGGCTGCGCGGCGGCCGCCGGGGCGGCCTCGGGCGCCTGCGGCTTCGGCAGGCTCCCGGTCTCCTCGGCGGAGCCCTTCGGGCCGCCCGCGGTCTCCGCCGCACTCTCCGAGTTGACGGGCTTGCGCACGACCACGGGCGGAATCGGCCGGGACCCGGGGATGTTGATCCGGATCCGGGTCGTCAGCGTGGTCTCGGTCTTGCGCTCCTCCGGCTGTGCGGCGGAACGGCCCGCGTCCGCACCGTCGCCGGACACCGCCGGGATGCCGTACGGCGGCGTACCCGAGGGGTAGGCGGCTCCGCCGCGCCCGTTGGGCCCGGAGGACGGAGTGTCAGTTTCACGACTCAAGGCAGGTTCTCCCGGTTGGCTCCGCCGCCCGTCTCAGCTCACGCGGGCGGCTCGGCGGCGCGCACCACCATACTGGCCACCTGCGGCACGTATCCCGGGACCGCCGGGGAAACCGGCACCGGACCCGCACCGGCACAGCGGGAAGAAGTGGTACGTCACTTGCCAAGTCGGACGTCACGGCCGCCGGGTTGCCGCCCCCGGACGAGAGTGGCGCAGATCACAGCGACCGCCATGCCACCGAGCAGGAAGAGATAGGAGCCGCCTCCCGCGGCGAACAGGAAGTCGCCCTCCGGGCGGCTGGCGGTGAGCAGCACGACGGCGGTCATCCAGCCGGCGGCGCCCGCCACGGCCCCGGCCCGGCTGCCCGCGGCCCGCGCACCGCCGGTGAAGAGCCCGGCGGCGCCGGCGAGGGCGAGCAGCAGCCCGCCCGGGAACCAGGCGCCCTGCAGCAGCGCGCCCGCGACGCCGACCACCGCGCCGAGCAGGAACAGCCCCAGGTAGGCGGCGGCCCGCCCGCCGGAGGGCGGCCTCAGCGGCTGCGCCAGCAGGGGTCCCTCCGCCCGGCCGCGCCCCGACCCGCTCATGAACCCTCCGCCATCCCGCCGGCCGTGCCGGCCTCCTGCGGCCCGTCCGCTTCCTCGACGCCGGCGAACAGGTCGCTCTCCATGCCGTCGGCGTCCGGGACGCCCCGCCCGCGCACCAATTCGTAGTACTCGGTGGTGAAGACCGGCTGGGCGAGCCCGTTGGACAGCGCGAAGTACTCTCCGGCGACCTCGATCTGGGTGGCGTGGGCGCGCATCGCGGCGGCCTTGGCGGCGGCGTACGCGCTCCCGTCGACGGCGGCGGTGACGCGTCCGTCGTCCACCACGCCCGGCACGTCGTCCACGTCGGCCGTCCTGGCGAACGGCAGGCCCGGCAGCTCCTGGCGGAGCCGGGCGAAGGCGGCCCCGGCGACGGAGCGCGGCACGCGGTTCCAGTACACCTTGGCGATCCGCCAGGCCGCGCCCAGGTCGGGCCGTACGGCGGGGTCGGCTGCCAGGTCGGCGGCGCGCATGGCGATGCGGTGGGCCTGGATGTGGTCGGGGTGGCCGTAGCCGCCGTTGTCGTCGTAGGTGACGAGGACCTGGGGGCGCACCTCGCGGATCACGGCGACCAGGTGCCCGGCGGCGTCGTCCACGTCGGCCTGCCACAGACAGCCGGGGTCGTCGTTGTCGGGCAGCCCCATCATCCCGGAGTCCTGGTACCGCCCGGCGCCGCCGAGCAGCCGGTGGTCGGTGACGCCCAGCTCCCGCATGGCGGCGGCGAGCTCCTGCCGCCGGTGGGCGCCGAGCGCGGACCCGCCCAGATACCGCAGCTCCTCGGGGATGACCTCGCCCCGCTCACCGAGCGTGCAGGTCACCAGGGTCACCAGGGCACCCTCGGCCGCGTACCGGGCCATGGTCGCGCCGTTGTTGATCGACTCGTCGTCGGGGTGCGCGTGCACCAGCAGCAGCCGCCGCGCGGGCAGTTCCGTCATGGCTCCACCCTACGAGGCGACGGGGCGCTTCCTCGCCGGCGCACACCGGACGGAACCGGGACCGAGCGAGGCCGAGATGTCGGCGATTTCCCGGTTCACGTCGCTCAGCGTGGCCGATCGGGCCTACCGTGATGGGTGATCGGATGGTTGCGTACGGTGACCGTCCAGGACTTGTCCGGTGCCGTCCGGCCTGTCCGGGCGGTCGGGCACGGAGGGGCGCGCATGTCGGTGGACGGTGAGGCGGTACGGCTGCGGACGGAGGCGGACGAGCCGGGCTGGGAGGTGGACCCGGACGACGACTGGGGCATCGCCGTGGTGGCGACGGTGGGCCGGCAGCTGAAACTGCGGCGCGAGGCGGCGGGCCTGCGGGCCGCGGAGTTCGGGCTCGCGGTGGGGTACGGGGAGGACCTGGTCTACAAGATCGAAAGCGGTCGGCGGATCCCGCGCCCCGAGTACCTGGACAGGGCGGACGAAGTCCTGGGGGCGGGCGGGCTGCTCGCCGCGATGAAGGAGGACGTACGCCGGGTCCGGTACCCGAAGAAGGTACGGGACCTGGCGAAGCTGGAGGCGCGAGCGGTCGAGCTCGGCATGTACGTCTGTCACAGCATCAGCGGCCTGTTGCAGACCCCGGACCACGCCAGGGCGGCCTTCGAGTCACGGCAACCGCCGTACTCCGCGGATGAGGTGGAGCGCATGGTGGCCGCCCGAGTGGCCCGGCAGTCCGTCTTCGACAGGACCCCGGCACCGTCGCTGGGTTTCGTGCTGGAAGAGGCACCCCTGCGACGCCCACTCGGAGGCACAATGGTGTGGCGACAGCAGCTCGAACACCTGCTTGAAGTTGGGCGGTTGCGCCACGTCACTCTGCAGGTGATGCCGACGCACTGCGAGGTGCACCCGGGCCTGGACGGCAAGATCGAGCTGTTGAAGTTCGAGGACGGCACGGCACTGGGCCGCGCCGAAGGCGCCTTCAACAGCCGGCCGACCTCCGACCCGAGGCAGCTCCGAGTCCTCGAGCTGCGCTATGGCACGATCCGGGCGCAGGCGCTCCCGCCGAGGGAGTCGTTGTCCTTCATCGAACAACTGCTGGGAGAGAAATGAACTCCGTCGGAGAGATCTCCGAACTGGCCTGGTTCAAGAGCAGCTACAGCGACGGCAACGAGGGCGACTCCTGCGTCGAGCTCGCCCTCACCCCCGTCACGGTCCACGTCCGCGATTCCAAACACGCGGACGGCCCCCGCCTCGCGCTCGCGCCGGAGGCGTGGGCCGCGTTCGTGCCGTACGCCGCCGCGAACTGACCCGCATTCGGGGCGTGCGACGGCCGGAGCGGGTCCGGGTACCAGCGGCCGTGCGGAACTCGTGGGCGTGCCCGCTCAGAACTTGATGCTGCCGATCATCCCCGCGATGTTGGTCGTCAGCTCGTTGATGGTGGGGGCGACCGTGGACGAGGCGAGGTAGAAGCCGAGCAGCATGCACACGATCGCGTGACCGGCCTTCAGGCCCGACTTCTTGATCAGCAGGAAGACGATGATCGCCAGCAGCACCACCGCCGAAATCGAGAGTGCCACGGCGGCTCACCTCCAAAGATCCCAGGACGCGGGGGTGTCGGGGGTTCGGACTATGGGGGCAGACAAATCCACACGACGGGCAGCAGGTTCATACCCACTATGCGCTAACGATCATAACTATCCGCACGCGCGCATCGGTCGGCGCACAGCCGCACAAGGGGGCGCATGGCCAATATGGTCATGGCATGACGACCGAGCCTGTCTCCTTCCCCCGACGGCATGCGCGCACCCAGCGGTTCACCCTCGGCGCGCCGCGTGCGTTCACCGTGGCTCCCGACGCCTCGCGCGTCGTGTTCCTGCGCTCCTCCTCCGGCACCGACCGGGCCAACTCCCTGTGGGTGCTGGACCTCGCGGACGGCACCGAGCGACCGGCCGCCGACCCGCGCGCCCTTCTCGGGGGCGCCGAGGAGCGCCTCTCGCCCGCGGAGCGGGCGCGCCGTGAGCGCAGTCGCGAGGGCGGTGCCGGAATCGTCGGCTACGCCACCGACACCGCGGTCCAGCTCGCCTCTTTCGCCTTGTCGGGGCGGCTGTTCACGGCGGAGCTGCAGGCCGGCACGGCGCGCGAACTGGCCGTGCCGGGGCCGGTGATCGACCCGCGCCCGGCCCCCGACGGCCGGCACATCGCCTACGTCGCCGGCGGCGCGCTGCGCGTGGTGGGCGCCGAGGGCGACGGCGACCGGGCGCTCGCCGAGCCCGAGTCGGACGACGTCGTCTACGGGCTGGCGGAGTTCGTCGCGGCGGAGGAGATGGACCGCTCACGGGGCTTCTGGTGGGCCCCGGAGTCGAACCGGCTGCTGGTGGCGCGCGTGGACGACACGCCGGTCGGGCGGTGGTGGATCTCCGATCCGGCGCATCCGGGGCGGGAGCCGCAGCGGGTCGCCTATCCGGCGGCGGGCACCCCCAACGCGGACGTACGGCTGTTCGTCCTGGGCCTGGACGGGACCCGCACGGAGGTCGTCTGGGACCGCGCCCGCTACCCGTATCTGGCGCGTGTGCACTGGTCAGCGGCGGGTGCCCCGCTGCTGCTCGTGCAGGCGCGGGACCAGCGCAGCCAGCTGTACCTGGCCGTGGACCCGGACACCGGGGCCACCCGGATGGTCCACGCGGACGAAGATCCAACTTGGCTGGATCTTTTCCCCGGGGTGCCCTGCTGGTCCCCCTCCGGGCAGCTGGTGCGGATCGCCGACGAGGGCGGCGCGCGGGTCCTGGCGGTCGGTGAACGGCCGCTGACCGGGCCGCAGTTGCATGTGCGCGCCGTGCTGGACGTCTCGGCCGACGACGTGCTCGTCTCCGCCTCGGCCGGCGAGGAGGCCGCCGAGCCGGAGACCGGGGAGGTGCACGTCTACCGGGTCAACGAGCTCGGCATGGAGCGGGTGAGCCAGGAGCCCGGCGTGCACTCGGCGGTGCGCGCCGGGGACGTGACCGTGCTCGTCTCCGCGACGCTCGGCCGGCCGGGCGCGCGGGTCCAGGTGCTGCACGGCGGAAAACAGACGGCCACCGTCCCCTCGTACGCCGAAGATCCCGGTTTGTCCCCGCGGGTGACGCTCACCCAGGGGGGCGCACGCCGAATCCCGTGCGCCGTGCTTATGCCTACGGACTACCACGGTGACACTCCCCTCCCCGTGCTCATGGACCCCTACGGCGGCCCGCACGGCCAGCGGGTGGTCGCCGCGCACAACGCGCATCTGACCTCGCAGTGGTTCGCCGACCAGGGCTTCGCCGTGATCGTGGCCGACGGGCGCGGCACGCCGGGACGCTCGCCGGCCTGGGAGAAGGCGATCCGGGACGAGCTGGCGGCCGTGGTACTCCAGGACCAGGTCGACGCGCTGCACGCGCTCGCGCGGGAGTTCCCGCTCGACCTCGGCCGGGTGGCGATCCGGGGCTGGTCCTTCGGCGGCTACCTGGCGGCGCTGGCCGTGCTGCGCCGTCCGGACGTCTTCCACGCGGCCGTGGTCGGCGCGCCGGTCACCGATCTGCGGCTGTACGACACGCACTACCAGGAGCGCTATCTGGGCCTGCCGGACGAGCAGCCGGAGGTCTACCGCCGCAACTCGCTGATCGACGACGCCGGACTGGTCGACCCGGCCGGACCGCACCGCCCCATGATGATCATCCACGGGCTGGCGGACGACAACGTGGTGGTCGCCCACTCCCTGCGGCTGTCCTCCGCGCTGCTGGCCGCGGGCCGGCCCCACGAGGTGCTGCCGCTGTCCGGGGTGACCCATATGACCCCGCAGGAGAACGTCGCGGAGAACCTGCTGCGGCTGCAGCTGGACTTCCTCCGGCGCTCCCTGCCATAACATCGCAAAAGCACGCCAATCGCGTTAACACGCAGGCAACTTCGCGGAAGCGGTTCCGATATACGGACGCGCGACGCTGAACAGCGTACGGCCGTGCGGGTGCCGTGGACGGGCCGGGGTGCGAGTCACCCCGGCCCGTTGCCCTGCTCCCCCGCCGGTACGACCCGCTTCTCCTCCGCGAAGAGGCACGCCGAGGGGTGCGCCGCCGGCCCGGTGGCGTACCGGAACTCCGCGGGCACCGCCAGCGCCGGCACCTCCAGCGCGCAGCGTTCGCGTGCCTTGAAGCAGCGGGTGCGGAAGCGGCACCCGGAGGGGATGTCCGCCGGGGACGGCACGTCGCCGGAGAGGATGATCCGCTCCCGGCGCTCCCGCGCGTCGGGGTCGGGCACCGGCACCGCGGACAGCAGGGCCTGGGTGTAGGGGTGCGTGGGGTGGTCGTAGATCTCGGTGTCGGTGCCGGTCTCCACGATCCGCCCGAGGTACATGACCGCGACCCGGTCGGAGATGTGCCGCACCACCGACAGGTCGTGCGCGATGAAGACGTAGCTCAGCTCGAACTCGGCCTGCAGCCGCTCCATGAGGTTGACGACCTGCGCCTGCACCGACACGTCCAGCGCGGACACCGGCTCGTCGGCGACGATGACCTCCGGGCGCAGCGCCAGCCCGCGGGCGATGCCGATGCGCTGGCGCTGGCCGCCGGAGAACTGGTGCGGGTAGCGGTTGACGTACTCCGGGTTGAGGCCGACCACGTCCAGCAACTCCCGCACCCTGCGCCGCCGGTCGCCCTTCGGGGCCGCCTCCGGGTGGATCTCGAACGGCTCACCCACGATGTCGCCCACCGTCATGCGCGGGTTGAGCGAGGTGTACGGGTCCTGGAACACCATCTGGATGTTGCGCCGCACCGCCTTCAGCGCCCGCCCGGACAGCCGGGTGACGTCCTCGCCCCGGTAACGGATCGTGCCCGCCGTGGGCCGCTCCAGGTGGCACAGCAGCCTGGCCACCGTGGACTTGCCGCAGCCCGACTCGCCCACGATGCCCAGCGTCTCGCCCCGGCCCAGGACGAAGTCGACCCCGTCGACGGCCTTCACCGAGCCGATCTGCTTCCTGAACAGCACTCCCCGGGTGAGGGGGTAGTGCTTGACCAGCCCCTCGACCTCGAGGACCGGCTCCGCCGCCGGCGCCGTCCCGCCGCCGGGCGCCCGCTCAGCCATCCAGGCACTCCCTCCAGAAGTGGCAGGCGGATCCGCGGTGTTCGTCCACCTCGTACAGCGGCGGTTCGTCGGTGCGGCACACGTCGCGCGCCATCGGGCAGCGGGGGTGGAAGGCGCAGCCCGGGGGGATGCGCAGCAGGCTGGGCGGCAGGCCCTTGATGGCGTACAGCTCCCGGCCCTTGAGGTCCAGGCGCGGCACGGAGTCCAGCAGGCCGCGCGTGTAGGGGTGGGCGGGGGCCTTGTAGAGGTCGTGGACCGGCGCCGACTCCACGATCCGGCCGGCGTACATCACCGCGATCCGGTCGGCGACGTCGGCGACCACGCCCAGGTCGTGGGTGATGAGCACGAGCCCCATGCGGTACTCGCGGCGCAGCTCGGCCAGCAGGTCCATCACCTGGGCCTGCACGGTGACGTCGAGCGCGGTGGTCGGCTCGTCGGCGATGATCAGCGCCGGTTCCAGCGCCAGCGCCATGGCGATCATGACGCGCTGGCGCATGCCGCCGGAGAACTGGTGGGGGTAGTCGCGCACCCGCTGGGCGGCGGCCGGGATGCGCACCCGGTCCATCAGCTCCACCGCCCTGGCCCGGGCGTCCTTGCGGGACGTTCCGCGGTGCACGGTGAACATCTCGCCGAGCTGGTCGCCCACGCTCAGCACGGGGTTGAGGGCGGACAGCGCGTCCTGGAAGATCATCGCCATCCGGGCGCCGCGGATCCGCCGCCGCTCCTCCTCCTTCAGCGTCAGCAGGTCCTGCCCCTGGAAGAGGACCTGCCCGCCGGTGATCCGGCCGGGCGGGGTGTCGAGGATGCCCATGACCGCCTGCGCGGTGACGGACTTGCCGGAGCCGGACTCCCCCAGCACGGCGAGCGTCTCCGCCTCCTGCACCCGGTAGGAGACCCCGTTGACGGCGCGGGCGGTCCCCTCCCGGGTGCGGAACTCCACGTGCAGGTCGCGCACTTCGAGCAGCATGCCGCCGTCACCTCAGCTTCGGGTCGAGGGCGTCGCGCACCGCGTCGCCGAGCATGATGAAGGCCAGGACCGTGATCGCGAGGGCACCGGCGGGCCACAGCAGGGCGTGCGGGGCGTTGCGGACGTAGGGCGAGGCGGCGGAGATGTCGATGCCCCAGGACACGCTCGGCGGCTTCAGCCCTACGCCGAGGTAGGACAGGGTCGCCTCCAGCGCGATGTAGGTGCCCAGCGCGATGGTCGCCACCACGATGACCGGGGCGACCGCGTTGGGCGCGATGTGCCGCAGCAGGATGCGGGCGGGGGACGCGCCGAGCGCGCGGGCCGCCTGGACGTAGTCGTGCTGTTTGGCGGTGATGACGGAGCCGCGGGCGATGCGGGAGATCTGCGGCCAGCCGAGCAGCACCATGAACCCGACGACCGGCCACACGGTGTTGCTGGTGACCACCGACAGCAGCACCAGCCCGCCGAGGACGACGGGGATGGCGAAGAAGATGTCGGTGGTCCGGGAGAGCACCGCGTCCCAGGCGCCGCCGAAGAACCCGGCCAGCCCGCCGAGCACCGACCCGAGGAGCGCCACCCCGAGCGTGGCGCACACGCCCACCGTGACGGAGGCGCGGGCGCCGTAGACGGTGCGGGTGTAGACGTCGCAGCCCTGGCCGTCGAAGCCGAAGGGGTGGCCGGGCGCCGGGCCGTCCTGGGCGCGGGCGAGATCGCAGGTGAGCGGGTTGCCGGAGGCGATCAGGGACGGCCGTACGGCGATGACCACCAGGAAGAGGATCACCAGGGCCGAGAGCACGAAGACCGGGTTGCGGCGCAGGTCCCGCCAGGCGTCGGACCACAGGCTGCGCGGCCGGCCGGCCCCCGGGCCGGTGTCCTGCGTGCCGCCGGGGGCCCCGGGGCCGCCCGGGGCTCCGGGCGCCCGCTCCAGGGCCGTCGCCTCGCTCGCCGCCAGGTCCATCCCGCCGCCCATGCCGGTGCCCGCGACGGCGCGCTCGGGCTCGTAGGGCTGCTGCTCAGGCATAGCGGATCCTCGGGTCGAGCACGGCGTACAGCAGGTCCACGAGCAGGTTGGCGAGCAGGAAGACCAGGACCAGGACGGTGACGAAACCGACCACCGTCTGTGTGTTCTGGCGCAGGATGCCCTGGTAGAGCTGGTAGCCGACGCCGTGGATGTTGAAGATCCGCTCGGTGACGATGGCCCCGCCCATCAGGGCGCCGATGTCGGTGCCGATGAAGGTGACCACGGGGATGAGCGAGTTGCGCAGCAGGTGCCGGGTGATGACGCGGCGCCGGGGCAGGCCCTTGGCGACGGCGGTGCGCACATAGTCGCTGCGCCGGTTCTCGGCGAGGGAGGTGCGGGTCAGGCGGGTGACGTAGGCGAGGGAGACGGAGGCGAGGACCAGGCCCGGCACGATCAGCTCGCCGAAGGCCGCCGCCGGGGACACCGAGGGCCTGATCCACCCCCACTGGACGCCGAGGAGCAGCTGGAGCAGCAGCCCGGTGACGAAGGTGGGCACGGAGATGACGACCAGGGTGAGCACGAGCACCGCGGTGTCGACGGGCCGGCCGCGGCTGAGCCCGGTCACCACGCCCAGCGCGATCCCGACGACGATCTCGAAGAGCACGGCGACGATCGTCAGCCGGACGGTGACGGGGAAGGCGCTCGCCATCAGCTCGGTGACGGGCTGTCCGTTGAACGCCGTCCCGAAGTCGCCGGTGAAGACGTTGCCCATGTAGGTCAGGTATTGCTGCCAGACCGGCTTGTCGAGGCCGAACTCCCGCTTGAGCTGGGCGGCGGTCGCGGTGTCGCACTGGCGTTCCCCGCACAGTCCCGCCACGGGGTCGCCCATGACGTTCACCATCAGGAAGATCAGCAGGGTCGCCCCGATGAACACCGGGACCATCTGGAGCAGCCGGCGCACGACATAGCGGCCCATGGCGGCTCAGCCCACCCTGATCTCGTCGTAGACCGGGACGCTGAACGGGTTGAGCGCCACATGGGAGAGGCGGGCCGAGTAGCCCGCGCTGCCGTTCTGGTACCACAGCGGGATGGCGGCCATGTGGTCCCTGACCACCTCCTCGGCCCGCTGGAAGAGCGCGACGGCCCTGCGGGGGTCGGTCTCGGCGTTGGCCTGGTCGACGAGGTGGTCGAACCGCGGGTCGGACCACTTGCCGTCGTTGGAGGAGGCGTTCGTGTAGTACAGCGGCTGGAGGAAGTTCTGGATGAGCGGGTAGTCCATCTGCCAGCCGGCCCGGAACGGCCCGGACATCCTGTGCCGGGAGATCCGGTTGCGGAAGTCGGCGAAGGTGCCGACCGGGTCGCCCACGCACGCCTTGTCGTCGCCGAGGGCGTTGTTGATGGAGTTGCACACGGCGTCCACCCACTGCTTGTGCGAACCGGTGTCGGCGTTGTACGTGATCCTGACCTGGCCGCCGGGCAGCCCGCCGCCCTCCTGGATCAGCCGCTTGGCCCGGGCGGGGTCGTAGGAGCAGGCGCTGCCGCACAGCCCGGGCTTGTAGCCGCCGTCCGTGCCGAGCACGGGGGAGGTCCAGTCGGTGGCCGGGGTGCGGGTGCCGCGGAAGATGGTCTCGGTGATCTGCCGCCGGTTGATGGCCATGGACAGCCCGGTGCGGACCTTCTCCGCGCCCGGGGTGTTCCACTTCTTGTCGTAGTACGGGAAGGCGAGGGTCTGCAGGATGCCGGCCGGGGTGTTGATGTAGCGGCCGTTCAGGTCCGTCTCGACGTTCTTCAGCTGGCTCGCGGGGATGTCGTCGACCAGGTCGAGATTGCCGGCCAGCACATCGGTGTAGGCGGTGTTGCTGTCCGTGTAGACCACCAGGCCGACCCCGTCGTTGCGGGCCTTGTCGGGTCCGGGGTAGCCGTCCCATCGGCGCAGGGACATCTGGGAGCCCTTGGTGTACGACTGGACGGCGTACGGGCCGTTGCCGACCGGCTTGGCCACCCAGGCCGCGTGATCGGTGAAGAAGGCGGAGGGCAGGGGGGCGAAGGCGGCGTAGCCGAGGGTGTCGGGGAAGGTGGAGAACTTCTGGTTGAGGCGGACGGTGAAGGTGCGCGGGCCGGTGACCCTCAGCCCGGAGAGGGTGTCGGCGGTCTGCGCGCCGCTCGCGGGGTGGACCTTGTCGTAGCCCTCGATGTAGCCGAAGAAGTACGCGTTCTTCTGGTTGTTGCGCAGGCTCGCGCCGTAGTTCCAGGCGTCCACGAAGGACTTGGCGGTGACCGGCTCGCCGTTGCTGAACGTCCAGCCGTCCTTGACGGTGATGGTGAAGGTGCGCGAGTCGGTGGTCTCGATGCTCTGGGCGAGCATGTTCGTGGCCTTGCCGGTCCTCGGGTCGTACCGCTTCAGCCCCCGGAAGATCATGTCGAGCACCTTGCCGCCCTGCACCTCGTTGGTGTTGGCCGGCTCGAGCGGGTTCTGCGGGTCGCCCCAGGAGGAGCTGAGCACGGCCCCCGACCCGCCGCTGCCCGCGCCGCCCCCGCAGGCGGTGGCCGCGAGCGCCCCCGCCACCGCGCAGGCGGCCCAGGTCGCGCGCGTGGCTGGACGCATGCGGGGGCCTCCTCGGGAGCCGGCGGGACGTGGGGGCGCGACGGCCAAGCTGCCGAGATGTCATCACACCATCCGCTTGTCCCATGGTCGCCGCACCGGGGAGGGCGGGGGCGTCAGCCGGACGGAGGGCACGACGGGCGGGACGACGGGAGGACGGGAAGGGCCCCGAACGGCCGATTCCCGGCCCCCTTGACGGGGAGCCGGGAATCGGTGGTGCGGGCGGGCGCGGGACCGCCGGGGATCGTCACGCCGCGTGGACGACGTCCTTCTCCTCGGCGAAGTGGCACGCCGACTCGTGGGCGGCCGGGGAGTCCGTGCCCTTGAAGCGCTCCGGAATGGCGAGCAGCGGGACCTCCTCGGCGCACTTGTCCTGCGCCTTCCAGCAGCGGGTGCGGAAGCGGCAGCCCGAGGGCGGGTTGGCCGGGGACGGCACATCGCCGGTGAGGATGATCCGCTCGCGGTGCTCGCGGGCGTCCGGGTCCGGCACCGGGACCGCCGACAGCAGCGCCTGGGTGTAGGGATGCGTCGGGTGGTCGTAGATCTGCTCGTCCGAGCCGATCTCGGCCATCTTGCCGAGGTACATCACGCCCACGCGGTCGGAGATGTGCCGGACGATGGACAGGTCGTGCGCGATGAAGATGTAGGACAGGTTGAACTCGTCCTGCAGCCGCTCCATCAGGTTGATGACCTGCGCCTGGACCGACACGTCCAGCGCGGACACCGGCTCGTCGCAGATGATGATCTCCGGGTTGAGCGCGAGGCCGCGGGCGATGCCGATGCGCTGGCGCTGACCGCCGGAGAACTGGTGCGGGTAGCGGTTGATGTACTCGGGGTTGAGACCCACGACGTCCAGCAGCTCCTGGACCTTGCGCCGCCGGTCGCCCTTCGGGGCCGCCTCCGGGTGGATCTCGAAGGGCTCCCCGATGATGTCGCCCACCGTCATACGCGGGTTGAGCGAGGTGTACGGGTCCTGGAACACCATCTGGATGTTCCGGCGGACCGCCTTCAGCGCCCGCCCGGACAGCCGGGTGATGTCCTGGCCCTTGTAGAAGATCTCGCCCGCGGTCGCCCGCTCCAGGTTCATCAGGAGCTTGGCCACCGTGGACTTGCCGCAGCCGGACTCGCCCACGATGCCGAGGGTCTCGCCCTGGTACAGGTCGAAGGACACGCCGTCGACGGCCTTGACCGCGCCGATCTGCTTCTTGAACAGGATGCCCTGGGTCAGCGGGAAGTGCTTCTTCAGGTCACGCACCTGGAGAATCGGCTCGCCCCGCTGGACGGGCGCCTCGATCGCGGCGACCGCCTCCTCCTCGGAGTGGACGTCGGCGACCTCCACCTCGGAGACGTTCGGCGTGGCGTCCTGCGGCTCGTCGTTCTTGCTGAGCTCAGCCATGGATCGTCTCCTTCCAGAAGTGGCACGCCGAGGCGCGGCCCGGCAGCTCGCCGCCGTCGCGCTCGGTGACCGGCAGCAGGTCCGGGACCTGCGTACGGCAGATGTCCTGGGCCTTGGGGCAGCGCGGGTTGAAGGCGCAGCCGGTCGGAACCCGCAGCAGGTTGGGCGGCAGACCCTTGATCGCGTACAGCTCCTGGCCCTTCTGGTCCAGGCGCGGGATGGAGTCCAGCAGACCCCGCGTGTACGGGTGCGCCGGGCGCTTGTACAGCTCGTGCACCGGCGCCTGCTCGACGATCCGGCCCGCGTACATCACCGCGATCTTGTCGGCGACGTCGGCGACCACGCCGAGGTCGTGGGTGATCAGGATCAGGCCCATGTTGTACTCGCGCTGCAGCTCCGCGAGCAGGTCCATGACCTGGGCCTGGACCGTCACGTCGAGGGCCGTGGTCGGCTCGTCGGCGATGATCAGGTCCGGCTCCAGGGCCAGCGCCATGGCGATCATGATGCGCTGGCGCATACCGCCGGAGAACTGGTGCGGGTAGTCGTTGACACGGGCGGCGGCCGCCGGGATCTTGACCTTGTCCATCAGCTCGATGGCCTTGGCCTTGGCGTCCTTCTTGGACAGGCCCTGGTGGACGCGGAACATCTCGCCGAGCTGGTAGCCGACGGTCAGCACGGGGTTCAGCGAGCTGAGCGCGTCCTGGAAGATCATGGCGATGCGCCGGCCGCGGATCTTGCGGCGGTCCTCGCCGGACATGGTGAGCATGTCCTGTCCGCGGAAGCGGATCTCCCCGTGGGGGATCCTCGCCGGCGGCATGTCGAGGATGCCCATGATGGCCTGGGCGGTGACGGACTTGCCGGAGCCGGACTCGCCGAGCACGGCGAGGGTCTCGCCCGCGTTCACGCTGTAGTTGACGCCGTTGACGGCCTTGACGACTCCGTCGCGGGTGTGGAACTCCACGTGCAGGTCACGCACGTCGAGCAGCGGCCCGCCGTCCGCCCCGCCGTCGCGGGGCGACGGCACAGGGACGACTTCTTCGATGGTGGTCACGTACGCCTCCCTCAGCGCGTCTTCGGGTCGAGGGCGTTGCGGACCGCCTCACCGAGCATGATGAACGCCAGCACCGTGATGCTGAGCATGATCGACGGGTAGAGCATGATCCACTTCGCTACCCGGATGGAGTTGCCTCCGTCGGAGATGTCGTTGCCCCACGACGCGCCGTTCAGGCCGAGGCCCAGGAAGGACAGCGTGGCCTCGGCGCCGATGTAGACACCGAGCGAGATGGTGGCGACGACGATCACCGGCGCCACCGCGTTGGGCAGCACATGGCGCATGAGGATGCGCCCGGTTCCGGCGCCCAGCGCCCTGGCGGCCTGCACGTAGTCCGTCGACTTCACGGTGATGACCGCGCCGCGCATCACACGGGCCGTCTGCGTCCAGCCGAGGAAGGCCAGGGCGGCGATGATGACCGGGATGGTGCGGTCGGTGAAGGAGTTCAGCATCACCATCGTGCCGAGCAGGAACGGGATGCCGAAGAACATGTCCGTCACCCGGGACAGGATCGCGTCGAGCCAGCCGCCGAAGTAACCGGCCAGCATGCCGATCAGACCGCCGACGACGGTCACCACGAGGGTGGTTCCGGCACCGACCAGCAGCGAGGCGCGGGTGCCGTAGATGGCACGGGCGTACACGCTGCGGCCCTGGGCGTCGTAGCCCAGCCAGTCGGCCGAGAACACATGGCCGTAGTTCGGGTGCTGCAGGTAGTGGCCGGCCAGGTCCTTGTTGTTCGGGTCCGCGCCCGTGAACAGGCTGGGCCAGAAGGCCATCACCAGCAGCAGCAGGATCAGCACCGCGGAGACGAGGAACACCCAGTTGGTGCGCAGGTCCTGCCAGGCGTCGCCCCACAGGCTGCGGGTCTTCTCCGGCTTGGGTTCGGGCAGTGCGGCGCCCGCGGCGCCGGCGGCGGCGGCCGTCGCCGCCTCGTCGGCGGAGGTGGTCAGCTCAGGCATAACGGATCCTCGGGTCCAGAACCGCGTAGAGCAGGTCGACGATCAGGCTGGCGAAGAGGTACACGAGCACGAGGATGGTGACCAGCCCGACCAGCGTGGTGCCCTCCCGTCGCACGATCGCCTGGTAGATCGTTCCGCCCACGCCGTGGATGTTGAAGATGCCCTCGGTCACGATCGCGCCGCCCATCAGGGCACCGAGGTCGGTGCCGAGGAAGGTGACGACCGGGATGAGGGAGTTGCGCAGCAGGTGCACGCTGATCACCCGGCGGCGGGGCAGGCCCTTGGCGATGGCCGTGCGCATGAAGTCCGCCCGCATGTTCTCCGCCACCGAGGTACGGGTCAGCCGGGCCACGTAGGCGAGTGAGGCGCTGGCCAGCACGATGGCCGGCAACAGCAGCTGGCTGAAGTCGGTGTCGTCGTTGACCGAGGGCTGCAGCAGGTTCAGCTGGAAGGCGAACACCGTCTGGAGGATGTAGCCGAGCACGAAGACCGGCACCGAGATCAGCAGCAGCGTCACGAAGAGGATGATCGTGTCGGCGGCCTTGCCGGCGCGCATGCCGGAGACGACGCCGAGCACGATGCCGAGCACGGCCTCGATGGCGAACGCGAAGCCGGCGAGGCGGAGCGTCACCGGGAAGGCCTCGCCCAGGATGTCGGTGACCGGGCGGCCGCTCGCGATCTGCGTCCCGAAGTCGAGATGCAGGATCATGCCCTTCATGTAGTTCCAGTACTGGACCAGGACGGGCTGGTCGAGGCCGTACTGGTGGCGCAGCGAGCGAAGGACGGCGGGGTCCGCGCCCTTGTCACCGAAGAGCCCGCGCACCGGGTCGCCGGGCAGGGCGTAGACCATCAGGAAAATCAGCAGGGTTGTCCCGATGAAGACCGGGATCATCTGGAGCAGTCGTCGTGCGACATAGCGCCCCATGGTGCCTCCATGTCAGTCACAGCGGCGGGCCCTTTTCGCCGTGTACGAGCGGAATCCGGATGGATTCCGTGCGTACGCGGTGAAAAGGGCCCCCCGGCCGAGCGGCCGACACCGTGCCGCACCTTTCGGTGAAGGTGCGGCACGGCACGCGCTGTTCGTCGTCAGCGGTTACTTCTTGACCTGAACGCCGGTCAGGATCGGGTCGCCGTCCTGGGCGTACTTGACGCCGGTGACCTTCTCCGAGTAGCCCGCGTTGACCTTGTAGTACCAGAGCGGGATGCTCGGCATGTAGTTCGGCAGCTCCTTCTCGACCTGCTGGTAGAGCTTCTCCGACTCCTCCAGCGTCTTGGCGCCGTCCGCCTTGGCGATCAGCTTGTCGATCTCCTTGCTGGAGAAGCCGCCCTGGTTGCCGTCGGACTTGGTGCCGTACAGGTCGCGGATGAAGTTGGAGATGAACGGGTAGTCCAGCACCCAGCCCGAGCGGTACAGCGACTTGACCTGCTTGTTGTCACGGGCGTTGGTGTCCGACTGGAAGTCGGGCTTGGAGTCGCCGGTGCACGCCACGCCGGTGGCCTTGGTGATGGAGCCGCAGACCGCCTCCACCCACTCCTTGTGACCGCCGTCCGCGTTGTACTGGATGGTGATCTTGTTGCCCGGGACGCCGCCGCCGTCCTTGATGAGCTGCTTGGCCTTGGCCGGGTCGTACTTGGTGATGTCACCGACGGCGTTCGGCGTGTAGCCGAGGACGCCCTTGGCGACCCAGCCGGTGGCCGGCTCACGGGTGCCCTGGAGGACGGTCTTGGTGATGGTGTCGCGGTCGATCGCCATCGACAGGCCCTGCAGGACCTTGGGGTCGATGTCCTTCCACTGCTTGGTGTAGAAGGCCACGGCGATGGTCTGGATCGCGGAGTAGGACTGGTCCACCGCGCGGTCGCCCAGGTCCTGCTTGTAGACCGGCAGGTCACGCGGGGCGACCTGGCGCATCACGTCGAGGTTGCCGGACTTCAGGTCCTGGTAGGCCGTCTCGAGCTTGGAGTAGTTCTTGAAGATCACTCCGCCGTTCTTGGCGGCGTTCGGACCCTTGTAGTCGTCGTTCTTGGCGACCTCGATCTGCTTGTCGTGCTGCCAGCTGACGAACTTGTACGGGCCGTTGCCGATCGGGTGCTCGCCGGCGGCCTTCGGGTCCTTGTAGAAGGACTCGGGCAGCGGGTCGAAGACCTCGTAGCCGAGCTTGTACACGAAGTACGGGATCGGCTTGGACAGCGTGATGGTGAAGGTGCTGTCGTCGACGACCTTCAGGCCGGACATCTTGTCGGTCTTGGGCTTGCCCTTGGCCGGGGCGACGTCGTCGTAGCCCTTGATGTCGGAGAACCAGAAGCTGTTGGTCTGCTTGTTCGCCGGGTTCGCGGCCCAGTTCCACGCCTTGACGTAGGACTCGGCGGTGACCGGGGTCCCGTCGTGGAACTTCCAGCCCTGCTTCAGCTTGACCGTGAAGGTCTTGTTGTCGGTGGTGTCGACCGACTCGGCGTTGACGTTGACGATCTTGCCGCTGCTGTCGTAGTCGACGAGCCCGGAGAACAGCGACTTGATGACGATGCTGCCGTTGGACTCCATGGTGTTCGCCGGCTGCAGCGGGTGCTGGGGCTCACCCACCTCGACGGAGAACTTGCCGTTCGGGTCGACCGCGCCCTTGCTGTCGCTGCCCTTGTCCCCGCCACCGCCACAGGCCGTCGCGCCCAGCGCCACTACCGCGGCTATCGCAACCCACTTGGCGCTCTTGGCACCACGCATGGGGCTCCTCCTCATGAGTCCATTGGTTCACCGCATGGAGGGGCACCGGACACATCACCGTCGCCGGTGCCTGAAATGGTCAGGTGCCCCCGCGCTCGTGAGTCGGCGCCGCAGCGCGTGACCCGTTTTCCCGAGCTCTACGCGCCTAACTATCTGCCATACGAACCGGGCCGAACCACACCTGCAAGGTCTCGGTTCGATCACACCTGCCGCATACTTCTTCCAAAATCCGGACAAAGGGTTTGGTGAAAGATCCCTGCGAAACGGACTTGTTACACAACTATCGGGCAGGGGTGTCCGGATAGCGGACAGCGGGCCGCTGAAAAAGGGTTGCGCGAACGGGCGGAATGAGCTCCAGGGAGCTGTGTCGACGCCCCACCCCGGGACAGACCGGTGCGAACGACCCGGTAAGCCGCGGATTTCAGCCACTCTAACAACGGCGCGCTCTCCCGCGACCGGGCGTGAGGGAGCCGATTCCGGTTCTAGGGAAAACCCTGTACGGGGCCGACGCCCGGAAAAGACGGCGGCCCGCCCGGCGCGCGGTGCGCTGCCGGACGGGCCCCCTCGCGCTGTGTCAGGCGTGCTTGGCGCGGCTGGCCGCGCGGGCGCGCTCGCGCTGGTCGAGGACGACCTTGCGGATGCGCACGGCCTCCGGGGTCACCTCCACGCACTCGTCGTCGCGGCAGAACTCCAGGGACTGCTCCAGGGAGAGCTTGCGCGGCGGGACGATCGACTCGGTCACGTCGGCCGTGGACGACCGCATGTTGGTGAGCTTCTTCTCCTTGGTGATGTTGACGTCCATGTCGTCGGAGCGGGAGTTCTCGCCGACGATCATGCCCTCGTACACCTCGGTGCCCGGCTCGACGAACAGCACGCCGCGCTCCTGGAGGTTGGTCATCGCGAAGGCGGTGACGGCGCCGGAGCGGTCGGCGACCAGGGAGCCGTTGTTACGGGTCTGGAGGGTGCCGAACCAGGGCTCGAAGCCCTCGTGGATCGAGTGGCCGATGCCCGTGCCGCGGGTCTGGGTGAGGAACTCGGTGCGGAAGCCGATCAGCCCGCGGGAGGGCACGACGAACTCCATGCGGACCCAGCCGGAGCCGTGGTTGGACATGTTGTCCATCCGGCCCTTGCGCACGCCCATGAGCTGCGTGACGGCGCCCATGTGCTCCTCGGGCACGTCGATGGTCATGCGCTCGACCGGCTCGTAGACCTTGCCGTCGACCTCCTTGGTGACCACCTGCGGCTTGCCGACGGTCAGCTCGTAGCCCTCGCGGCGCATGGTCTCCACGAGGATGGCCAGCGCCAGCTCACCGCGGCCCTGGACCTCCCAGGCGTCCGGGCGCTCGGTGTCCAGCACACGCAGCGAGACGTTGCCGATCAGCTCGCGGTCGAGGCGGTCCTTGACCTGGCGGGCGGTGACCTTGCGGTCCTTGACGGCCGCCTTGGCGTCCGCGCCCTTGCCGGTGCCGCCCCGGCCGACCAGCGGGGAGGTGTTGGTGCCGATGGTCATGGAGATCGCCGGCTCGTCGACGGTGATCAGCGGCAGCGGGATCGGGTTCTCCGGGTCCGCCAGGGTCTCGCCGATCATGATGTCCGGGATGCCGGCGACGGCGCAGATGTCACCGGGGCCGGCCTTCTCGGCGGGCTTGCGGGTGAGCGCCTCGGTCATCATCAGCTCGGAGATGCGCACGTTCTGCACCGTGCCGTCGCGCTTGATCCACGCGACCGTCTGGCCCTTGCGCAGCTCGCCCTGCTCGACGCGCAGCAGCGCGATACGGCCGAGGAAGTTGTCCGCGTCCAGGTTGGTCACGTGCGCCTGGAGCGGGGCCTCCGCGTCGTAGGTGGGGGCCGGGATGTGCTCCAGGATCGTGGAGAAGAACGGCTCCAGGCTGGTGGAGTCGGCCGGGACCGTGCCGTTCTCCGGCTTGGTGAGGGAGGCGATGCCGTCGCGGCCGCAGGCGTAGACGATCGGGAACTCGATCTGCTCCTCGTCGGCGTCCAGGTCGAGGAAGAGGTCGTACGTCTCGTTGACGACCTCGTCGATCCGGGCGTCGGGCCGGTCCGTCTTGTTGATGCACAGGATGACGGGCAGACGCGCCTGCAGCGCCTTGCGCAGCACGAAGCGGGTCTGCGGGAGCGGGCCCTCGGAGGCGTCGACGAGCAGCACCACACCGTCCACCATCGACAGGCCGCGCTCGACCTCGCCGCCGAAGTCGGCGTGGCCGGGGGTGTCGATGATGTTGATCGTGATCGGGTCCCCGCCGTCCTTGGGGTGGTACTTCACCGCCGTGTTCTTGGCGAGGATCGTGATCCCCTTCTCACGCTCCAGGTCGTTGGAGTCCATGACGCGGTCGTCGACCTGGTCGAGCTGGTGGGCGGCGAAGGCGCCGGCCTGCTTGAGCATTCCGTCGACGATGGTCGTCTTGCCGTGGTCGACGTGGGCGACGATGGCGACATTGCGGATGTCGTGACGCGTTGCAGTCACAGCCATATTGAGGCGTACTCCCGGAGTGTGCGGACGGCACGCGCGTACATCGGTGTTACGCGGGCCCTGCCGGGCTGAACACGCCACGGCCTCACCCCATGGTACGGGTGCGCTGCGACTGGGGCTTGCGGGGCTGCGTCGGCGCAGGTCGGGGGCGGTCGGCGCCGGGTCAGGACTTCTTCAGGTAGCCCATGTCCTCGTAGACCGGGGTCTGGAAGCCGAAGGAGCCGACGTTCGCCAGGTTCTTGCGGACGGCGGTCAGCTGGGGCCGCTGGTAGAGGGGGATGGAACCGGCCGTGGCCCAGATCCGGGAGTCCGCCTTGCGGATCAGCCCGCGGGCCTCGTCCTCGTCCAGCGTGGTGAGGGCCTGGTCGAAGAGCTGGTCGATCTGGTCGGTGCCGACGCGGGTGTAGTTCTGCTGGACGTTCAGGGAGCCGTCGGCGGCCGGGACCGGCTTGGCGTAGATGGGGCGGGCGTCGGTGGCCGGGTAGGGCGAGGTGGGCCAGGAGTACAGCGCGAGGTCGTACTGGCCGGAGGCGATGTGGTCGCGGAAGTAGCTCTCGCCGGGGACCGTGCTGATCTCGGTGCCGATGCCGACCGTGTCGAGCATCGCCGTGATCCGGTCGGCCACCTTGCGCAGGGTGTCGGAGCCGGGCCCGGAGGGCAGGACGAAGCGCAGCGTGAGCGGCTTGCCGTCCTTGGCCAGCGGCCCGGCCACGCTGCCGGCCGGCGCGGCGGTGCCCTTGGGCGCGTAGGCGCCGGGGGCGCCGCCCTGGTCGGGGCGGCCCCCGGTGTACTGCCTGCCGTCCTGGGCGAGCTGCCGGGCGCCGTCGTCGGCGGTGCTGCCCTCCGCGCTCTCCTCCCGGCCCGGCAGCTGCCGGTTCTTCTGCTCCTCGTCTTCGCCGCTCTTGTCGTCCTCGCCGCTCTTGTCGTCCTGGCCGCCGGACTCCTTGTTGTCCTCCACGGTGTCGTCCCGGCCGACGATGTAGGTGCCGTCGTCGTCCCCGTCGGCGCCGTCCGGTGTGCGGCCGGCGCCGTCGCCGGGTCCCCGGCCCTCGGCGCCGGCCGCCTTGTCGCCCTTCTTCCGGTCCTTGACCGGGCCGGGCACCCAGCCGGCCTCCGCGAGCAGGGCGCGGGCCTGCGCGGCGTCCTGGCCGCCGAGGGCGTCGCTGCCGTCGGCGTAGGCGTCCTGCCCGGACAGGGCGAGGTGGCTGCCGACCGGGACGGCGGGCAGGCCGAGCGGCTTGAGGACGAGCGCGGCCAGTTCCTTGCGGTCGATGGCGTGCGCCACGGCGTGCCGGACCCGCTCGTCGGCGAGGGGGCCGTCGGCGCCGTTGAGCGCGAGCTGGGTGTAGGCGGGCTCCAGGGACTTGCGCAGGGCGAAGTCGCGCAGCGCCTCCTGCTGCTCGAGGTACGCGGTGATCGACTGCCGGTCCTTCTTCACGGCGCGGCGCTCGCGGCGGGCGGCCTTCTCGTCGGAGCCGTGGATGACGGCCCAGGAGCGCAGCGCCCTGGCGGCGGTGCGGCCGCCGGCCGGGCCCTGGAAGGGCAGACCGCCGGGGGTGCCGGCGGCGAGGGTGATCCGCTCGGCGTCGGAGGGGTCGACGTCGGCCACGTCCACCGTGCCGTCGGCGAGGGCGGCGGCCCGCTTGTCGCGGGGCACCTCGTGCAGCACGATCTCGGACAGCTTGGCCGGATGTCCCCACCAGCGGGGATTGCGGGTGAGGACGACGTCCTTGGCCTTGGTGTCGATCTTCTTCACGGCGAACGGGCCCGCGCTGACCTTGAGCTTCTTGCGGGCCGCGTCGTTGAAGGCGTCGGCGGTGCCGGTGACGTCCTTGGGGTACAGCGGCGAGAACAGCGACCGCCAGTCGGCGTAGGGCCGGGCGAAGGTGACCTTGACCTCGAGGTCGTTGGCGCCGCGCTCGACCTTCTCGATGCGGTCGTAGCCGGCGTTGCGGGCGGTCCAGTAGGCGGAGTCCTTGCCGGACAGGGCGCGCCACTGGGCGGCGAAGTCGGCGGCGCCCACCTCGCGGCCGTCGCTCCAGACGGCCTGCTGGTTGAGCCGGTAGACGACGACCTGCCGGGGCTCGGTCTCCACCACGCGGGCGGACTCCAGGTAGTCGGCGTCACGCTGCGGCCGGCCCCTCGCGTCCAGCCGGAACATGGCGGGCAGCACCGCCTGGGCGATGCGGGTGGTGCCAGGGTCGGCGTCCGCCTGGTAGGCGTTCAGCGTCTGCGGCATGGCGTCCACGGCCCAGCGCAGCGTGCCCCCGTCGGCGATCCGGTCGCGGGCGGCGGGGGCGATGTCCTGGCCGGCCAGCGGCTTGCTGCCCTCGTCGTCGGAGCCGCAGCCGGCGAGGAGCGGCACCGCGAAGACGCCCGCGGTCAGGAAGGCCACCGAGCGCCTGACCGCGCGCGGGCCGACACCGTCGTACGACATCTGTGCTACCTCCGAGGAGCCGCTCCCGCCGAGGACACAAGTGGGGTTTGTCCACCTTTGGCGGTATTTTGGTGCTGATCAGATCTGCAGATCCACGGCCCCACTGAAGAGGAAAGGGTTCGCCGTCCGGGGACGACACGACGGCACGGGCCCGGAAGGTCACCCGTCCGGCGCAATGCGGACCCCGGCGCACACCGAGCGCGTGCGGGCGCGTGCGGGAGGTGCGCGATCCGCCAATCGCTGCACATCCCTTCCCACCGACAGGTGTGACGCGCAACACTCGCAGGCGCATGAACGTTGCCGCCTAGGGCCGCACGGCCCGTGGAAGTGAGGTCACGTCATGTCCGTGCACGACGACCTGACGTCGGTACAGCGCTCCGTCGACGCAGTGCTGCGGTCGGTGGCCCGGCTCGAGCAGCAGCTCGGCAGCCGCCTGGAGGTGCGCCGGGTGCGCGCCGACGCCGACCATCTGCGCGAGAGCGTCGCGCTGCTGCGCGAGGCCTCCGAGGGCCCCGCCGCGGCTCAGCGCCCCGCGCTCGTCACCATCTCCGACGCGCCCTACGACATCTCCCTGTGGACGGACTCGGACGACGAGGGTCTCGGCGCCCGCGACCGCCACGCCCCGTGACCCCCGACCCGACCGGAGCCTTGAGTTGGCCACAGGTACGGAACCTCCCGACACCCAACCCCATCCGCGCGGCGGCGGCGTCCACTCCCCGGCGCGCGCCGCGATCGCCGCACCGCATCTGCGGACCGACCGCTGGTGGCTGGCGCCCGCCGCCACCGCGGCCGGGCTGTTCGCCTTCGTCGTGTACTCGACCTGGCGGGCCTTCGCCAACGCGGACTACTACGCGGCCCCCTACGTCTCGCCGTTCTACTCGCCCTGTCTGGCGGAGAACTGCCGGCCCATGCACGCCGGCCCCAACGCCGCCCTGTTCGGCAGCTGGTGGGCGATCTCCCCGGCGATCATCATCCTGATCTTCCCGCTGGGCTTCCGCCTGACCTGCTACTACTACCGCAAGGCGTACTACCGCGGCTTCTGGGCCTCCCCGCCGGCCTGCGCGGTCGCCGAGCCGCACCGCTCGTACACCGGCGAGACCCGCTTCCCGCTGATCCTGCAGAACATCCACCGGTACTTCTTCTACGCGGCGATCCCGGTGGCCGGCGTGCTGACCTACGACACGGTGCTGTCCTTCCGGGACGAGCACTACCGCTGGGGCCACATGGGCCTGGGCACCCTGGTCTTCCTGGCCAACATCGTGCTGATCTGGGCGTACACCATCTCCTGCCACTCGTGCCGGCACATCGTCGGGGGGCAGCTCAAGCACTTCTCCCGGCACCCCGTGCGCTACCGGGCCTGGCGCCTGGTCAGCCGGCTCAACGCCCGGCACATGCTGCTGGCCTGGTCCTCGCTGGTGAGCGTGGCGCTCGCGGACTTCTACGTCTACCTGGTCGCCTCCGGGGTCTTCGATGATCCGCGCTTCTTCTAGTGACCGTCGTGACCGTTATGACCGTTTGTGACCGTTGTGACTCTTCAGTGAGTGGGGCCGTGTGATGTCCGTGGTGGACCGGCAGGAGTGGGACGTCGTGGTGGTCGGCGCGGGCGGCGCCGGACTGCGGGCCGCGATCGAGGCGCGCGAGCGCGGGGCGCGTACGGCGGTGATCTGCAAGTCGCTGTTCGGCAAGGCGCACACCGTGATGGCCGAGGGCGGCATCGCGGCGGCGATGGGCAACGTCAACGCGCACGACAACTGGCAGGTGCACTTCCGCGACACGCTGCGCGGCGGCAAGTTCCTCAACCAGTGGCGGATGGCCGAGCTGCACGCGCGGGAGGCGCCGGACCGGGTGTGGGAGCTGGAGACCTGGGGCGCGCTGTTCGACCGGACCGCCGACGGGCGGATCTCGCAGCGCAACTTCGGCGGGCACGAGTACCCGCGGCTGGCGCACGTCGGCGACCGCACGGGCCTGGAGCTGATCCGCACCCTCCAGCAGAAGATCGTCTCGCTCCAGCAGGAGGACCACCGCGAGACCGGCGACTACGAGTCGCGGCTGAAGGTCTTCCAGGAGTGCACGGTGACCCGGGTGCTCAAGGACGGCGAGCGGGTCGGCGGGGTCTTCGCCTACGAGCGCGAGTCCGGCCGCTTCTTCGTCCTCCAGGCCCCCGCGGTGGTCATCGCCACCGGCGGCATCGGCAAGTCCTTCAAGGTGACGTCGAACTCCTGGGAGTACACCGGCGACGGGCACGCCCTCGCGCTGCTCGCCGGGGCCCCGCTGCTGAACATGGAGTTCGTGCAGTTCCACCCGACCGGCATGGTCTGGCCGCCGTCGGTGAAGGGCATCCTCGTCACCGAGTCGGTGCGCGGCGACGGCGGGGTGCTGCGCAACTCCGAGGGCAAGCGGTTCATGTTCGACTACGTCCCCGACGTCTTCAAGGAGAAGTACGCCGAGTCGGAGGAGGAGGCGGACCGCTGGTACGAGGACCCGGACCACAACCGGCGCCCGCCCGAGCTGCTCCCCCGCGACGAGGTGGCCCGCGCCATCAACGCGGAGGTGAAGGCGGGCCGCGGCTCCCCGCACGGCGGGGTCTTCCTGGACGTGTCCACCCGGATGCCCGCGGAGACCATCCGGCGCCGGCTGCCCTCGATGTACCACCAGTTCAAGGAACTGGCCGACGTCGACATCACCGCCGAGCCGATGGAGGTCGGCCCGACCTGCCACTACGTGATGGGCGGCATCGCGGTGGACTCCGACACGGCGGCGGCGCGCGGGGTGCCGGGGCTGTACGCGGCCGGAGAGGTGGCCGGCGGCATGCACGGCTCCAACCGGCTCGGCGGCAACTCGCTGTCCGACCTGCTGGTGTTCGGCCGCCGCGCCGGACTGCACGCCGCCGGGTACGCGCAGCAGTCGGCGTACGAGCGGCCCCGCCTCGACGACGCCCAGGTGGACGCGGCGGCGGCGGAGGCGCTGCGGCCGTTCTCGGCGGAGGAGGCGGCGGTGGACGAGGAGGCGGCGGGCCGGCCGCCGGAGAACCCGTACACCCTGCACCAGGAGCTCCAGCAGACCATGAACGACCTGGTCGGCATCATCCGCCGGCAGGGCGAGATGGAGCAGGCGCTGAAGAAGCTCGGCGAGCTGCGGGTACGGGCGCGGCGGGCCGGCGTCGAGGGGCACCGGCAGTTCAACCCGGGCTGGCACCTGGCCCTGGACCTGCGGAACATGCTGCTGGTCAGCGAGTGCGTGGCGCGGGCCGCGCTGGAGCGCACGGAGTCGCGCGGCGGGCACACCCGGGAGGACCACCCGTCGATGGACCGCGCCTGGCGCCCGGTCAACCTGCTGTGCCGGCTCACCGACCCGACCGGCGGCCTGGCCGCCACCGACCCGGTGCGCGGGCAGATCACGCTGACCCGGGAGACCACCGAACCCATCCGCCCGGACCTGCTCTCCCTCTTCGAGAAGGAGGAGCTGGTCAAGTACCTCGCCGAAGAGGAGCTGTACGAGTGAGCAGCTACAAGGCCCGCTTCAAGGTGTGGCGGGGCGACGCGGAAGGCGGCGGCCTGAAGGACTTCGAGGTCGAGGTCAACGACGGCGAGGTGGTCCTCGACATCATCCACCGCCTCCAGGCCACCCAGGCGCCCGATCTCGCCGTGCGCTGGAACTGCAAGGCGGGCAAGTGCGGTTCGTGCTCCGCCGAGATCAACGGGCAGCCGCGGCTGATGTGCATGACGCGGATGTCGGTGTTCGACCGCGAGGAGACGGTCACCGTCACCCCGCTGCGCGCCTTCCCGGTGATCCGGGACCTGGTGACGGACGTCGGCTTCAACTACGCCAAGGCGCGCGAGGTGCCCGCCTTCGTGCCGCCGGCCGGTCTGGGACCGGGCGAGTACCGGATGTTCCAGCAGGACGTGGACCGGCCGCAGGAGTTCCGCAAGTGCATCGAGTGCTTCCTGTGCCAGGACGTGTGCCATGTGGTGCGCGACCACGAGGAGAACAAGGCGGCGTACGCCGGGCCCCGCTTCCTGATGCGCATCGCCGAGCTGGACATGCACCCCCTGGACGGGGCCGAGGAGACCGGCCTGGACCGCAAGCGCACGGCCCAGGACGACCACGGCCTCGGCTACTGCAACATCACCAAGTGCTGCACGGAGGTCTGCCCCGAGGGCATCCGCATCACGGACAACGCGCTGATCCCGCTCAAGGAGCGCGCCGTCGACCGCAAGTACGACCCGCTGGTGTGGCTGGGCTCGAAGATCAGAAGACGGTCCGCGCGATAGTCCGCGACGTCCGTCGACACGGCCGCGCCCGGCCCTCGAGCGGGCCGGGCGCGGGGCGCGTCACTACGCGGGGACACGTACCTCCTCGGCGGGGAGGGAAGCACCGTGCCCCTCGACGCCTCGGGCGATGAGGTAGTAGAGCCCCCCGGAGACGAGGAGTCCGACGATGAACGCGAGGTCGGCGCCGCCGAGGGCCTTCGTCACCGGGCCCGTGTAGAAGCTGAGGGTGACGAAGGGGATCATGGACACGAAGCCGCCGAAGTACGCGGTCAGTCCGCGCCAGGCCCAGTGGCCGTAGCCGCCGTGCGGATCGGTGATGTCGGCGATGGCATAGCGGCCACGCCGGACCACGTAGAAGTCCACGAGATTGACGGCGGTCCACGGCACCAGCAGGTAGCACATGACGGCGATGAAGGTGTGGAAGCTGTTCATGTAGGCGGCGGGCATGCTCAGGGCGATGCCCAGTCCCACCGCGCCCACCGCGCACACGCCGACGACGCGGAGCCACAGGGTGGGGTTCACGCGCTTGATGCCGTCCAGGACCGTGGTGGCGCTGAGCATCGCTCCGTAGGCGTTGACGCCGGAGGTGCCGATCAGTGCGGGCAGGGTGGCCAGGACCGCCACCGCGCCGAAGCCGGGGAAGACGGTGTCGCCGACCAGGTGCAGCTGGCGCAGCGCGTCCGGCGCCGGGACGTAGGAGGCGAGGATCGCGCCGAGGCTGCCGAGCCAGGCGGCACCGGTGAATCCGCCGAGGAACGTCCAGCCGATCAGCTTGCCGTCCGGGATGTTCTCGGGGAGGTAGCGGGAGTAGTCCGAGACGTAGATGCCGTAGCTGATCTGGTAGCCGCCCGCCGCGGCGAACTGGGCGAGGAAGGCGGCGCCGGAGAATCCGGTGGCGACGGGAGCGGCGTCGCCCATCGGGTAGTGCAGGACGGCCGCGACGGTGACGACCGCGAAGACCGTCATGGTGAGGTAGCTGAACCAGCGCTGCACGGTGTGCAGGAGGTCGTGCCCGACGACGGCGATCACGACCGCCACCACCGCGAGGACGACGTACCAGATCTTCTGGCCCGGCAGGAACATCGACAGCGCGTCGCCGGCCAGCACCATCTGGAAGACGTTGTAGCCGATGTAGATGAACACGGCCATGGCCAGCGGGAAGATCGCTCCGCGCGAACCGAACTGGGCGCGCGACTGGATCATCTGGGGGAGGCCGAGGCGGGGGCCCTGGTTGGCGTGCAGCGCCATGAACAGTGTGCCGAACGCCATACCGGAGATGACGGCGAACAGCGACCAGCCCATGCCCAGCCCCATGGACGGGCCGAGGAAACCGATCAGCATGGACGGCAGCATGAAGCCGCCGGTCAGCCAGAACGGGCCCTGGTGCCACGCCTTGCCGTGGCGCTCAGTGGAGGGGACGTGGTCGATCGACCGTCTCTCCACACCGTCCATCAAGGCACCCGAGGGGTTGTGTGCCATAACGGTTTCCTCCTGCTTTGTGCATGATGCTAAAGGGGTCCTTGGTCCAGCGGGGTGTGTGATGCTCCACGGCAGGGGCGCCGCGAGCGGTGCGGCGCCCTGTCGGTTCGAGTGGGTCAGCCGGCCCGGCGGAGGCTCGGGCGGACCGACTCGGCGCCCTGGTGTGCGGCGACGTTGACCCGCTCCTGCCAGCGCTTGGACCGTCCGGCCGCCCAGACCAGGGCGGAGCGGACGTCGGCGACGGGGCGCGGCCAGCGGGTGCCGACGCGGCCGTACAGCCGGGAGTAGCGCTGGGTCGCGTCCGTGACCGGACGCTGGCGCGCCTCCCAGGCGAGCAGCCCGCTGGGCACGTCGGTCCGGCCCTCCAGCATCAGGGCCAGGCCGTAGCCGTTGGTCATGGCCAGGCAGGCGGCCTGTCCGAGGTTGGGCGACATGGCGCTGGCGGCGTCGCCGACGAGGGCGACGTGCCCGTTGACCCAGCGGTGGCAGCGGACGTCGGAGAACGAGGCCCAGCGGGAGACGTCCGGGATGCGGTCGAAGATGCTCCGCAGGTGCGGGAACGACTCGGTCCAGGACTCCTTGTTGAACGGCCGCTCGCGTCCGAGGAGGTCGCTGGAGGGGCAGCAGGTGTAGATGTAGACCTGCTCGGGGGTGACGGGGACGACGCCCACGCGCCGGCCGCCGTTCCAGTACTCCAGGGCGTTGTCGACGGGGTCGTGCGGCAGCCTGGGGATGAGGCTGCGCATGCAGCCGTCCTCCAGGTCGCGGACGACGAGGTTCAGACCGACCGAGTTGCGCACGGGCGAGCCGACGCCGTCCGCGCCGACGACGAGGTCGGCCTTGAGGACCTCGCCGTTCTCCAGGATCAGCTCGCCCTCGGGGTTGGCGCCCGCGACCAGCGAGTCGGTGACGATCTCGACCCCGGCCCTGGTGGCCGCGTTGGCGAGCGCCCGGTGCAGGTCGGGCCGCACCACGGTGAACAGGCGGGTGTCGCCGCCCTTCATCCAGTCGTCCTGGAGACGGCGTTGCCGCTCGTCGTAGAGCCGCCAGCTGTCGATGCGCTCGGCGCGGTGGACGGCTTCGTCGAAGGCGCCGATCTCCTCGAGGACGCGCAGGGCGTTCTCCCACATGAAGATGCCGGCGCCGATCTCGCGCAGCTCACGGCCGCGCTCGTGCAGGCGCACGCTCCAGCCGCGCTGGGCCAGGGCGGTCGCCGTGGTCAGGCCGGCGAGGCCGCCTCCGGCGATTTCGGCGTGACGGGTGGGCGATGACATGGGGCCTCCATGCAGAAGTGACGAGAGCGGGTGTCCAGGCGCGGTGGCCGGTACGGCGGTGCCGTGGGAGATCACCGGGCGAGCGGTGGCGGAAAGGCCGCACATTTCGCGGTGCCCGAACGGAATCAGTCATCGGTTGCCCTGTCAAGGGCTCAATTCGTCTTACGTAGCGGATCTACGGGTCGAATTAGTCATTGACATGCGGCGGAGCGCCCGATTACGTTCCCGCTTCAACGAAAGCCCCCGTCGGGCGGACCATCGAGGAGGCGTACATGAGCGAGGGCACCGCGGACCTCGTCCTGATCTCGGACAAGCTGATCCGGATGGCCGAGGGCGAGCCGGTGGGCCCCGGCTTCGTCGCCGTACGGGACGGGGTCGTCGTCGCCACCGGCCCCAAGGAGGACGCCGGCGCCCACACCGGCCCCGGCACCCGGGTGCACGACGTCGGCAACCGTCCCGTCATGCCGGGCTTCGTCGACGTGCACGCCCATATGGAGGTCGCCGCCCGTACGCACTACCAGACCGTCGACTGCCGGGCACCGCGCTGCGGCTCCGTCGCCGACGTCCTCGCCACCCTCCGCGCACACCTCGACGAGGCGGTCGACGGCTGGCTGGTCGGCCAGGCCAACCTCTTCTTCGACCAGAAGCTCACCGACAAGCGCCTGCCGACCCGCGCCGAGCTCGACTCGGTCAGCACGGAGGTGGCCATCGCCGTACGCGCCGGGGGCCACATCACCGTCCTCAACAGCCGCGGCCTGGAGCTGGCCGGCATCGACCGCGACTACCGCGAGGCCGAATACAGCATCACCGGACTGCCCACGGTCCTGCGGGACGACTCCGGGGAACCCACCGGCGTCGTCAAGGAGATGGACAACCTGCTGCCGCTCCCCCGGCTCTCCGGCGACGCGCTGCACCACGCCATCGAGCGCGGGGTGCGCGAGCTGTTCACGGCCCACGGAGTGACCACCATCGGCGAGATCTCCGAATCGGTGGACGGACTGCGGGCCATGGACCGCCTGCACCAGGACGGCGAGCTGGGCGCCCGATTGCGCATCTATCTCTGGGCCCCCGGCACGGTATCCCTGGACGAGGCGTGCACCCACCGCGAGTGGCTGGACCTCAAGGCTCCCGAGGAGCTGCTGCGCGTCCACGGCGTCAAGATGTTCGCCGACGGCGGCTACTCCGCCGCCAGCGCCGCCGTCAAGCAGCCCTACGTCAACGACGACCACGCCGGCCACCACCACTGCGGCGAAGTGGCCCTGAGCCCCGATCAGATCGGTGAGGCGCTGCGCCGTACCGCGGAGGCCGGCCTCCAGCTCGCCGTCCACGCCAACGGCGACCGCGCCCAGGAAGAGGTCTGCGAGGCCGTCGCCGCCGCGGGCGGCGCCCCCGCCGGAGTCCCCGCTCCCCGCGTCGAGCACGCCGGCAACTTCCTTCCGGACCCGGCGGCGACCGCACTGTGGCGCAAGGCGGGCATCATCCCCGTCCCGCAGCCGGTCTTCCTCTACACCTTCGGCGACTTCTTCCCCGCCTACCTCGGCGACTACGGCCGGCTGGGCCGCTTCCCGTTCCGGCGCCTGCTGGACGAGGGCTGGCCGATCACCGGCAGCTCGGACGTCTGGATCGGCTCCGAGGAGCGCGCGACGAACCCGTTCTTCAGCATCTGGTGCACCCTGCGCCGCCGGTCGTTCCTGGGCGAGATCCTCGACGCCGACCAGGAGATCACCCTCGCCGAGGCGCTGCGCATGCACACCATCAACGCCGCCCGGGCCCTCGGCGAGGGCGACAGCTACGGCTCTCTGGAGGCGGGCAAGCACGCGGACGTCATCGTCCTGGACCGCGACCCCTTCGCCTGCTCGACGGACGAACTGCTCGACGTCCGCGTCGACGAGGTGTATCTCGCCGGGCGCCTCGTCCACGAAGCCGCGCCGATACGATGACTGCCATGCGCGGCCCCTCCCACCTCGTCTCCAGCTTTCTCGACGGCTCGCTGCCGCTGCCCGACCAGGACGAGGTGGACTCGCGGCTCACCGAACTCGACCGCCGGCTCATCCGCCTCCTCCAGGCGGACGGACGCCGGTCCTTCGCCGGCATGGCCCGCGACCTGGGCGTACCGGAGAAGACGGTCCGCCGCAAGGTCAACCAGCTCCTCGACGAGAACGTCATCCAGATCACGGCGGTCGCCGACCCCGGCCTCCTCGGCTTTCCGGTGATGGCCCTGGTCGGCCTCGGCTTCGACGGCGGACAGGCCGTCAAACCGCTGATGAACTCCCTCGCGGAGCTGCCCGCCGTCGACTACGCCGTCATCACCACGGGCCGTTACGACGCGCTCGTGGAGGTGCTGTGCCGTGACACGGCGGAACTGCTGACCGTCGTCCACGACACCCTGACCCGGACACCGGGCGTCGGATCGGCCGAGGTCTTCCCCTACCTCCAGCTCCACTACCAGGAACCGGCCTGGGACGTCGCCCAGGACAAGGCGGCGCCGGAGCGGACGGAGGAAGGCGACAGCACGCAGGCCGCATCGCTCGACGCCACCGACCGGCAGATCATCGGGGAACTCAGCCTGGACGGCCGGCTGCCCTTCCAGGGCATCGCGGAGACGGTGGGCATCTCCGAGTCCCAGGTCCGCAAGCGCGTCACCCGCATGCTCGGCGACCGCGTCCTGCGCATCACCGCCATCGCCAACCCGCGCAGCCTCGGCTTCGAGACGCAGGTCTGGGTGGCCATCCGCAGCCGCCCGGGCCAAGGCGTCGAAGCCCTCGCCCAGCTCCTCACCAAGATCCCGTCCATCACCTATGTCGTGGCCTGCGCCGGCCGCTTCGACATCTTCGCCGAGGCCGTCTGCCGCGACGCCCAGGACGTCATGCGACTGATCGACTCCGAGATCAGAACCCTGCCGGGCGTGGAACGGACCGAACTGCTCATGTGCCTGGACCTGTACTACCGGGCCGTGCGTCCCGCGGAACGGCGGACGTGAGGCGGGGTCACCGCGCGCCCCGTCTCCTTCGCGCCTGAGCGCCGATGGAGGTGCGGGTGGTCACGTCCGTCCTGTCGGTGACGTCGGTCCCGTCGGTCACGTCGGTCACGTCCGTCACGTCCGTCCCATCGGTTCCGTCCCTCCCGCCGGTCCCGTCCGTCAGTCCGTGCGTACCCAGTCCTCCCGGTAGGCCGTCCAGTCGTCCTCCGTCGCGGCGAAGTCGACGTACAGGGCGACGCCGAAGCGGGCGCGGTGCGCGTCGGTGCGGGACAGGCCGAGGCGCACCCCGCGGACGGCGGCGGGGACCGTCTCGGCGTGCGCCCAGTGGCCGAAGCGGTTCTCGTGGTAGAAGGGCAGGCCCATCAGCAGGTGGGTGGTGGGCGGGGTGGTCTCCAGGGCGAGGGAGGTCTGCTGGGCGACGTAGCCGCCGTACAGGCTCCGCAGCGGCTGCATGGTGTCGTACGACATCACGGCGATCTGGTCGACGCGCCGGGCCACCTGGCCGAAGTAGGCCTGCGACCACCACTTGGGGTGGTTGGTGAGGGTGCCCCACACGGTGTGGAAGGCCGGCAGCGGGTCGATCTGGTGGGCGGCGACCGACAGCGGGACGTGGTGTGCGCGGGTGACCTCGCGCAGGTCGTCCAGGAGGGCGAGGTAGTTCCCGTCGCCGGAGTGCAGCGGCTCCAGGTCGAAGTGGGCGCCGTCGAAGCCGGCGGCCAGGATCTCGCGGGTGGACCTCACCACGTTCGCCCGGGTCCGCGCGCGCTCCAGGCGCAGTCCGTCGGGGCTCTCGGTGGCCAGCTTGTCGCCCAGCCAGGCCTGGACGCGGGTGCCGGGCACGGCGCGGTGCACGGCGGCGATCGTCCGGCGGGCGTGCGCGTAGGCCGACGCGGGCAGGGTGCCGTCGTGCTCGAGCGGGCCCGCGTGCACGTACAGGTCGCGGATGCCGGTGCCGCGCAGCCGCCGGGCGAGCGCCGCGACGTCGGCGTCCGTCTTCCGGCCGTCCACCCAGGCGTGGCCGAGCCACATGGCGTCCTGGTTCCTGGTGTGCGTGCCGGCCGCGGGGTCGCCCGTGTAGTTCACCCGCAGGGCGGTCTCGGCGGCGAGGAGCGGCACGAGCAGCGCGAGCACGACGGCCAGCACCCCCCGCCGGACCATCCGAAGCCCCCGCCGCTTCCCCTCCCGGCCCGGGCCGGACCTGCCTCCGGCGGACGGGTCCGGGCGCGGGTCGGGGTCCGGGTCCGGGCGTGGGTCGGGGTCCGGGGCCGGGCGTGGGTCGGGGTCCGGGTTCGAGTCGGGGCGTGCCTCGGGATCCGGGTCCGGGCGTGGGGCCGGCGTGGGGGCCGCGTGGGGTTCCGGGTCGGGCGCCGGGTTCGCCTCCGGGGCCGGGCGCGGGTCCGGATCCACGTCGGCTCCGGGCTCCTCGCGCGGACCGGCGTCCGCCTGCGGCTCCCGGCCCCGGCCCGGGGCCGGCGTGGGGGCCGCGTGGGGTTCCGGGTTCGGGCCGGCGGGCGGAGCCGGCTCGTGGTCGTCCGCGTGCATGTGTGCCCCTTCCGCGTGCGGTCGCTCGGCGGGAGGGACGATCAAGGGCGGTGCCGCGGTTGCGGTCAGAACAGGCTGAGCAGGGCCTCCGCCGGGTCCGTGAGGCCGTTCTGGCCGTCGGGCAGGGGGAGTTCGAACCACACCGTCTTGCCGCGCGGGGTGCGCCGGGAGCCCCAGGCGGCGCTGAGCAGGCCGACGAGCTGGAGCCCGCGCCCGCCCTCGTCCGTGTCGCGGGCGCGCCGGCGGCGCGGCTGGACGAGGCCCGAGTCCCACACCTCGCACACCAGGGTCCGGTCGAGCAGCAGCCGGAGTCTTATCTCGCCCTCGCCGTAGCGCAGGGCGTTGGTGACCAGTTCGCTGACGAGGAGTTCGGAGGTGTCGACCAGCGGCTCCATGTTCCAGGCGAGCAGCTGGGAGCGGGCGTACTCGCGGGCCCGTCCGACGCTGCGCGGCTCGCGCGGCAGGGTCCAGTCGCCGACGGAGTCGGCGGGCAGGCCCTGCACACGGGCCATCAGCAGCGCGATGTCGTCCTCGCCGTGGTGGCTGCCGAGGGTGTTGAGGACGTGGTCGCAGACGTCCTCCAGGGGGCGGCCCGGGTCGGTGAGGGCGCCCACGAACGCCTGCAATCCCTCGTCCAGGGGGTGGTCGCGGGACTCGACCAGGCCGTCGGTGTAGAGCGCGAGCAGGGCGCCCTCGGGGAGCTCGACCTCGACCTCCTCGAAGGGCTCGCCGCCGACGCCGAGCGGCATGCCCGGGGGCACGTCCAGCATGAGGGCGGGCTCACCGGGTTCGACCAGGACCGGCGGCAGATGGCCGGCGTTGGCGAAGGTGCACCGCCGGGTGACCGAGTCGTAGACGGCGTAGACGCAGGTGGCCAGGTACACCTCGGAGAGATCGGCCTCGCGGGGGCGGCGGGCGGCGCGCGTCGCCTGCTGGACGCCCCCGGGCGCGCCGAGGCCGCGGGCGATCTCGTCCAACTGGGAGAGCACTTCCGCCGGTTCCAGGTCCAGCAGGGCCAGGGTGCGTACGGCGGTGCGCAGTTCGCCCATGGCGACGGCGGCGCGCAGGCCGCGGCCCATCACGTCGCCGACGACCAGCGCGGTGCGGTGGCCGGGGAGTTCGATGACGTCGAACCAGTCGCCGCCGACCTCGCTGGGCCGCCCGGTGGCCGCGTTGCCGGGCAGGTAGCGGCAGGCGATGTCGAGTCCGGACGCCTCCGGGTCGCCGGGCGGGAGCAGGGACCGCTGGAGGATCAGGGCGCGTTCGTGCTCGCGCCGGTACAGGCGGGCGTTGTCGATGCACACGGCGGCGCGGGCGGCGAGTTCGACGGCGAGGTCCCGGTCGCGCTCGCCGAACGGCTCGCTGCCCTTGGTCCGCGCGAACTGCGCGAGCCCCACGACCGTGTCGTGGGCGACCATCGGCACGGCCAGCGTGGACTGCACCAGGCCCCCCTCCTCGCCGGCCACGGTCTGCGGGCGGGCGGTGCGCAGGGCGTCCGCGCAGGGCGAGTTGAAGGGGTAGTGGTGGACGGCGCCGAGCCCCACGGGGGCGCCGGCGCCGCTGAACGGCGCGTCGGAGACCGCGCTGGCGAAGGCGACCCGCCGCAGTTCGGCGCTGCCGTCGGCCAGTCCGGGCGGGGTCTCGTCGCCGGCCAGCAGGCCCTGGTAGAGGTCGACGGTGGCGAGGTCGCAGAAGCCGGGCACCACCACGTCGAGGAGTTCGCGGGCGGTGGTCTCCAGGTCCAGCGAGTTGCCGATGCGGGCGCCGGCCTCGTTGAGCAGGGCGAGATTGCGCCGCGCGGCGGCGGCCTCGCGGGCGGCGGCGCGGCGGGCGGTGATGTCGGTGCCGAGCCAGGCGATGCCGATGGGCCGGCCGCTGCCGCTGTTCACCCGGTAGAGGTTGACGGACCAGTGGCGGCGTTCGTCGGAGCCCGGCACGAAGCCGGTGATGTGCATGTCGGTGATCGACTCGCCGGTGTCCAGGACGCGGCGCAGGGTCGCGGCGACCCGTTCCGCCTCGCCGCGCGGCAGATAGTCGTGCACCCCCTTGCCGCGGTGGTCGTCCGGGGTGCCGCCGAAGATGGAGGCGAACCGCTCGTTGGCGCGGCGGATCCTCAGGTCGGTGTCGATGAGCAGGAAACCGAACGGGGATTGTCCGAAAATGGCCTGCGATGCGGCCAGATCGGTTTCGATGCGGCGCAGGGTGCGGACGTCGACGACGGTGCAGACGGCGGCCTTCTCGCCCTCCGCGGTCCGCGTCGGCATGACGTACACCTCGGCGAGTCCCTCGTCGGCGAGCGGCCGTTCGCCCTCCGCGTCCCGCTCGTCGTCGGGGACCCGGAAGGGGACCACGCCGGTCCACTCCCGCCCGTCGAGGATCTCGGCCATCTTGCGCTGGCCGCGCTCGCGCAGGTCGGGGTCGACGAAGGCCTCGATGGGGTCCATGCCGACCGCGCGGGAGGCGGGGATGCCGAACAGCCGCTCGGCGCGCAGGCTCCACTGGTCGACGTGGCCGTCGGCGCCGATGGAGAAGGAGGCGACCTTGATGTAGTCGTACATGGAACCGGGCGGACTGCTCTGCCACATCGCGTCCGTGGGCGCCCCCTGCGCGGCACCGCCGCCCGCGGACCCCGTCCTCGCGCCGTCCGACGGGTCCTCGGACTCCGTGGCCTTCGCTGGTATCTCGCTCACGCGAACCGTCCCCTCCAGCTCACCGCGTCCGGCACCGGTCACCGGGGGCGGCTGCCCGCAGTATCCAGCACTACGGCGCCGCGCAACACGGTGTTCACGATCACAGGACCATCCCGATGCTTTTCGGTCCGGCCTGCGACAACACAACCTGTCTTCTAACCAGGCAACACCCCGTCGAATCCCGCCGGGGGACAACCGTCACCGGCTCGTTCCGGACACTCGACAGCGCACGGGGCCGTGTACAGGCGGATTCAGCGCGGCACCGCGAGTTCGAACCACACCGTCTTGCCGGACGAGTCGGGCCGCGTGCCCCAGCGGCGGGCGGTGGAGGCGACCAGCTGCAGACCCCGGCCGCGCTCGTCGTCGGGGCGGGCGGGGCGTTCGCGGGGCGGGTCCGGGAGCGGGTCGGAGACCTCGACCAGCAGGACCTCGGGCAACGCCGGCGTGCGGATCAGGCGTACGCCGATGGGACCGGTGGCGTATCGCAGGGAGTTGGTGACCAGCTCGCTCACGAGCAGGGCGGCGGTGTCGCCGAGCGCGTCGAGGTTCCACTGGCGCAACTGGTTCCGGACCGCGGAGCGGGCGGCGCGCACCGCCTCGGGGTCCGCGGGAAAACGCCACTCGGCGCAGTCGCCTTCGGTGTCGAACACGCCGATCACTTCCCAGGCCAGCGAGCCCACCCATGTCCGGTTTCATGGGGTTAATGGGCACATACCCGATATCCGGGGGGCGGTACCGCGCCATGGAGCCGGTACATCCCGTGACGGCGCACTGTGGCACGAACGGCGCACGAAGCGCCAGAGAACCGTCGTTCCGCGCACGGCCGCACGCGTCCCGCGCACCGGCCCCCGGCGTCCGCCCCGCCTGCCGCGCGCACTGCGACCCGCGCCGCCGCGCGCGTCCGGCGTGCCCCGTCTATGCGCCGGGCGCGCTCCCGGGCGCCGCCGTCCCGAGGTGGGCGAGGGTCCGGTGCACGGCCGGCACGTCCTGGTCGAGCCAGGGGACGTCCCAGACGCGGTCCGGGGTCAGCCAGCGCAGTTCGTCGTGGTCCTCGAGGGGTGCGGGGGCGGCGGAGCCGGGGCGCAGCCGGGCGGTCCACACCTGGAGTTCGTACGGCGGGCGCAGGGGCCAGCTGCCCGGGACCCGCTCGACGGCCTCGGCGTCCACGCCGAGTTCCTCGCGCAACTCGCGGACGAGGGCGGCCTCGGGGCGCTCGCCGGGCTCCACCTTGCCGCCCGGCAGCTCCCAGCGGCCGGCCAGCTCCGGGGGCGCGCTGCGGCGCGCGGCGAGCAGGCGGCCGTCGTCGAGCAGGGCGGCGCCCACCACCACGATCCGTTCGCTCATGCGCCGGAGCCTACGGGACCGGGGCGGGACGCCGGAGGGGGAGGCCGACCCGCGGTGCCGGGCGGGACGCCGGACCGGGGCAGCCGGAGCCAGGTCGCCGGGGGCCGGGGCAGCCGGGCCGAAGTCGCCGGGCCGGGGCGGGACGCCGGACCGGGGCAGCCGGGGGCCGGGGCGGGGCAGCCGGGGGCCGGGGCGGGGCAGCCGGGGGCCGGGGCGGGGCAGCCGGGGGCCGGGGCGGGGCAGCCGGGGCCAGGTCGCCGGGCCGGACAGCCCGGCGGAAGTCGCCGGGCCTGGGGCACCGGGCCGGCGGCACCGGCCGTGTGCCCGCTCAGTCGTCGTCGCCCACCGCGGTGCCGTTCTGGCCGATGCGTTCGACCCAGTAGAGCTGCTTGTGGCCGCGGCTGTCGAGGCTGTCGGCGATCTTCTGCGCCTCGGCGCGGGTGGCGTACCGGCCGACGCGGTAGCGGTTGCCGTTGTCGTCCTGCCGGACGACGAGCCAGGGAAGAGTGATCGTGCTGTCGTTCATCGCGCCCCACTGCCCCTTCCCGCCCCTGGCCGCCGTTCGCGTCCGGTCCCCGCGCCGGAACCCGCCGCCGGGGAAACCGCAGTCCGCATATGCCCGAGCCTACGCCCAACCTTCACTCAGCGAATACGGCTTTTCACAAAGAGGTAGGCAACCGGCCAGTACGCAGGGGGCGCACGCAGACGAACGCGCCGTGTGTGGGCATGGCCGCGTCCGCTCAGCGGGGCAGGGAGGACGACGGGGGCAACCTGCGGAAACGGCCGGAATTCAGCGCCCGGCCACGCCCGGCCGGGTCGCCGGCCGGGCGTGCGGCGGTGCGGAGGGGGCCGGGGGCGCACACCACCCGGGCGTCACCACCCCCGTGGCGGCCGCGGCCCCGTCACTTCACCGGCAGGTGGTACGCGACCCGGAAGCGGTCGGCGGGGATCACCACGTCGGCCGTCTCGACCGGACGGCCGGAGGCGTAGAAGGTGCGCTGGACGACCAGGACGACGTGCCCGGGCACACCGCCCAGGGCCAGCAGCTCCTCGGCGAGGCCGGGCCGGGCGCCGACCTCCTCGGTGACGTTGTCGACGACCACGTCGATGGCGCGCATGCGCTCCACGACCCCCATGCCGCCGAGCGGGCCCTCCTCGGGGAGCATGACCGGCGTGCGGCCGGTGACCGCGAGGGGCTCCCAGGAGGTGGAGAGCATCATGGCGTCCCCGCCCTCGCGGAACACGTACTTGGTGCACATCACGCGGTCGCCGGGCTGGATGGCGAGCCGCTCGGCGATCGCGCCGCTCGCCTCGGTCTGGCGGCTGCCCGACTCCCAGGTGCCGCGCGCGCCGGCGTCCGCCTGCTCCTGGCGGAAGGGCGTGGCCCCGCCGGCCGGGCGGTAGCCGGACCGGGCGACCCGGCGCGGGACGGGACGCTCGCGGACGTACGTCCCCGAGCCCGAGCGGCCCTCGACCAGACCCTCGGCCATCAGGACCTTGCGGGCCTCCAGGGCGACGGTGTCCGAGACGCCGTACTCCTCGCGGATCCTGGCCTGGGAGGGCAAGCGGGTGTGCGGGGGCAGCAGACCGTCGACGATCTTCTTGCGGAGATCACCCGCGACGCGCAGGTAGGCCGGCTGCTCACCGAAAGTCACTGGCCGCTCCCATCAGGCTGTACAGACAGCAACAGCGTGGCAACCGTCGGTTGTACTTGCAAGCAAAGGCCAGAGAATCACTCGATGTGATGACTCGCGTTTGGGACCGCCCTGCCCAGCGGTTTCTCCCCACTATGACGCCCGTCACACCTGTCGTCCGCCCGCCCCCGCACGGGCCCGGCCCCTGCCCCCCGGCCCCGGCGGCCGGCGGCCCGCCCCAGAGCCTCGCGTCCCGTGACCGGCGGTCCGGCACCGGGCGTGACCGGCGGCGCGCCCCGGACGCCGCGCGCCGGACGTCGTGCGCGGGACCCCTCGCGTACGCCCCCTTGCGCACGCCCCCTTGCGCCGGGCCGGGGACGCGGCCGGTACGGTGCCGGCCGACGAGGCACCGCCGGGACAGGCACCGCCGGGACAGGCACCGCCGGGAGAGGCACCGGTGTGACGGGGGCTCAGGCCACCGGGTGCGTCCGGGAGTCGCGCGCGGACCGCCCGGCGTGCGGCGCTTAACCTGCGCACATGACACCTCTGCCGGACCGCTACTGCCCCATCGACGGCGTGCGTATCCCCGGTGACTCGCTCGCCTGGTGCTGCCCGTCCTGTCACGGCCCCCTCGACCTCGACTTCGCGCCCACGCCGGCGCCGCTGAAGTCCCTCACCGGACGCGTGAACTCCCTGTGGCGGTACGCGGAGACGCTGCCGCTGTCGTCGCCCACCGTCTCCCTCGGCGAGGGCCGCACCCCGCTGGTGGAGCTGACGGAGGGGGTCTCGGCGAAGCTGGACTACCTGATGCCGACGCTGTCGTTCAAGGACCGCGGGGCGGTGCTGCTCGCCGAGCTCGCGCTGCGGGCCGGGCCGCGCCGGGTGGTCGTGGACAGCAGCGGCAACGCGGGCACCTCGATCGCCGCGTACTGCGCCCGCGCACGGCTGCCCTGCACGGTGTTCGTGCCGTTCGGCACCTCCGCGAAGAAGCTGGAGCAGATCGAGGCGCACGGCGCCCGCGTGGAGGTGGTCGACGGCGACCGGGAGGCCGCGGGCCGGGCCGCGCGCCGGGCGGCCGACGAGCCGGAGACGTTCTACGCCTCGCACGTCTACAACCCGTTCTTCCTGCACGGCACCAAGACCTACGTCCACGAGCTGTGGGAGGACCTCGGCGGGCGCCTTCCGGACGTGCTCGTGCTGCCGGTGGGCAACGGCACGCTGCTGCTGGGCGCCGCGCTGGCGGTGGCCGAGCTGTACGGATCCGGCCTGCTGGACCGGCGCCCGGCGCTGTGGGCGGTGCAGGCGGCGGCCGTCGCCCCGCTCGCCCGGGCCTGGGAGGAGGGCGCCGAGGACCTGACCGGGACGGCCACCGTCTCCCCCACCCACGCCGAGGGCATCGCCATCGCGCGCCCGCCCAGGGCCCGTCAGATCCTGCGCGCGGTACGGGACTCGGGCGGCACCTTCCTGACCGTCACCGAGGACGGGATCCGCCACGCCCAGCTGGACCTGGCCTCGCGCGGGCTGTACGTCGAGTCGACGGGCGTGGCCTGCTGGGCGGCGGTGCGCGGGGGCGCCCTGGGCGGCCGGTCGGCGGTGGTGCCGCTGTGCGGCTCCGGACTGAAGTCGGGGCTCGCCCGGCCGTAGGGACCGCCGCGCGACCGGCCGCGTCAGGCCGGGGCGGGCTCCGGGCCGTCGGCCAGCAGGTCGCGGGTGCAGTCGCGGATCAGGGTGTGGAAGGAGAAGCGGGCGGGGGTGTCCTCGCGGATGAGGTTGTTCTCGACCAGCACGTCGAAGTACCGCTCCACGTCCCCGGCCGGCAGGCCCGTGACGGCGGCGGCGTGGTCGACGTCGTACGACACGGAGGGGTGGCGGCTGATCAGCCGGCTGAACCGGCGCTGGGAGGGGTTCAGGTGCTGGTAGGACGTGCGCAGCACGGACATCAGGTCCCGGTCGGCGGTCCGCAGGCAGCTCGCCCGCCGCGGGGTGCCCGCCAGCCGGTCGACGAGGTCCGCGACCGCCCACGCGGGGCGGGAGCGCAGCCGGGTCGCGGCGATCCGGATGGCCAGCGGCAGATGGCCGCACAGTTCGACGGCCCTGGCCACCTGCGCGGGCTCGCGGGCGGCGCGCTGCTCGCCGGCGACACGGGTGAAGAGCGCGGCGGCGTCCGCGGGCGGCAGCACGTCCAGCCACAGCGGCAGCGCGCCGTCCAGCGCGCTGAGCTTGCGCCGGCTGGTCACCAGGACCAGCGCTCCGCCGGTGCCCGGCAGCAGCGGGGCGACCTGCGCGGTGTCCGCCGCGTCGTCCAGGACCACCAGGCAGCGCTCGCCCGCGAGCCGGGAGCGCCACAGCGCGCTGCGCTCCTCCAGGGTGCGCGGGATCGCCTCCCAGGGCAGGCCGCTCGCCTGGAGCAGGGTGGCCAGCGCCTGCTCGGGCGGCAGCGGCGGCCGGTCGGCGCTGTAGCCGTGCAGGCCGATGAAGTACTGCCCGTCCGGGTAGTGCCGGGCGACGCGGTGGGCCACCCGCACGGCGAGCGTCGTCTTGCCGACCCCGCCCATGCCGTCGATCGCGATCATCAGGGGCGAGGCGTCGGCGTCCGGCTCCTGTCCGGCCAGGGCCAGCAGCGAGTCCACCTCGGCGGTGCGGCCGGTGAAGTCGGTCAGGTCGTGCGGCAGGTAGTGGCGGTGGTTGCCGGGGGTGCGCGCCGGCGGGGGCGGTGCGTCCGCCGGGGGTGCGGCGCCGTCCGCGGGCGGGGTGTGCGCGCGGCGTGCGCCGGGGCCGGCCTGGGCGGGGCCGCGGGCCGCGGGCGAGTCGGCGAGGATCTCCGCGTGCAGGGCGCGCAGATGGCGGCTGGGTTCCAGGCCGAGTTCCTCGGCGAGGAAGCGCCGGCCCTCTTCGTAGACCGCGAGGGCGTCGGCCTGGCGTCCGCTGCGGAACAGGGCGAGCATCAGGCTGCCGCGCAGCGAGTCCCGCAGCGGGTAGTCGGCGAGCAGGGCGTGCAGTTCGCCGACCAGGGAGCTGGTCTCGCCGGCCCGCAGGCGCAGCGACATGAGGTCCTCCAGGGCGGTGAGGCGCTGCTCGTTGAGCTTCACCGCGGCGGAGGTGACCGAGGGGCAGTGGATGCCCGCGAAGGCGTCGCCGCGCCAGAGGTCCACCGCCGACTGCAGGACGCGCAGCGCCTCGGCGCAGCGGCCCTCCCGCTCGGCCGTCCCGGCGGCGCGCACGCGCCGGACGAAGCGGTGGGCGTCGACGGCGTCGTCCGGGACCATCAGCCGGTATCCGACGTCCATCGTGACCAGGCTGGTGCCGTCCGCCGCGGACAGGACGCGGCGCAGGTCGCGGATGGCGTTGTGGACCTGGGGGCGCGCCGAGGGCGGCGGGTCCTCCCACAGCTCGTCCACCAGCACGTCCATCGGGACCACCCGGTTGGCGTGGAGGAGCAGCAGTGCCAGGAGCTTCTGCTGGCGCATGCCCCGGACGCGGACCGGTTCCCCCGACTCGCGTATCTCCAGTGAACCCAGGACCAGGAATTCCATTTCTTCGTCCCCCGATGTGCGTGGTCGTTCAGCACGGTTCCGGCGGGGTGGTCACTTTCCCCAGGTGACGTCGTCGGTGCTGTCGCCGGCGGTGATGCCGATGCGGTTGGCCGGCTCGGCCTCGACGGCTCCCGGAATGCGCTCGACATCGTTCCAGACGGCCGCCGAAAGGGTCATTCCACCGGCGGCGAGAACAACAGAGGCGACGATCTTGGAGACACGGGTGGCCAGCACGGAATTTCTCCTTCGGCAAGGTGGTCGTTTCCCGGGGAATTCCCCGGGACCGGCGGCGGCTGCTCTCGTTTCCGCCGATGCCCCTACTCTGCTCGGCCGGCGGGCCGGGAGGGAACGGAAAAGGGCTGGACGGAACCTGCACTGTCCTAAGGCGTCCACCGCGACCTGCGGCGACGCACCGGCCTCAGGAGTCCCACCAGGGTCCGGGAACCAGGACCGCCTCGGCCGTGACGACCCGGAATCCGCGCAGGGCGGGGTGGCCGGCGACGGCCCGCTCGGTGAGCCGCGCGGCGCTCTCCTCGGCGGCGGCGAGACGGTCGGCGAGCAGGAAAAGCCCCAGCGTGACGTCCCCTTGGGCGCCCGGGTGGACGGTGACGTGCTCGAGGCCGTCCGCTTTCCCGGCGCAGGACGTGATGATCGTGGCCAGGTCGGGCCGCACGGCGGTGCCGCCGGGACCCTTCAGGCGCACGTGGATGAGATACATGCCCTCATTCTTCGGGGTGTGAATTGAGTGCGGGAGCGACGCGCGTTGGACGGTTTATGCCATGGCACAAAGCGTCACGCGCCGGATCCCGCCGGGCGGCCATAAATTGACGCGGATGCGGGGGCGGGCGCCGGCCGGCGCGGCGGGCCGAAACCGAACCCCAGAAGATTCAACAGGCAACGACCGTCCGGTCGGTACCCGAGCCGGTGACCCCCGCGCGAGCGGCATAGGCGTTCCCGCGTCCGTCCGCCCCGCCCGTGCGCGCCCCGAGTTGAATTATCGTCAACTTGGCCGGAACCGGCCTCGGTGTCGCCACAGGGGCCACAGGAGTTCAACGTCAGTAAGCTCAGGGGCACTAAGTTTCGAACTCGGTGAGTTTGATGCTGGCCAGGGGGATCACAGATGCTGGACGTTCTGGGACTCGATGCCGTTGCCGAAGCCATCTACCGGGGGATGCTGACCAACCCCGGTGACGGTGTGACCGCGTTGGCGGCACGGCTGGGTCTGACGGAGGAACAGGTGCGAAGAGGGCTGGACCGGCTCAGCGAGCTGGCCCTGATACAGCCCTCCGCGAGAGAAGGGAGCGGCACGGCCGCGGACGGCATAGGGTTCCGGGCGATCGGCCCGGAGACCGCGATGGAGGTGCTGCTCGCCCGGCAGCAAGCGGAACTGGCGGCCCAGCAGATGCGGGTGGAGGCCTCCCGGGCGGCGGCGGCCCAGCTGATCGCGGAGTGCTCGGCGCTGCGCCCGCGCGCCCTCGACCACGCCTCCGAGCAGCTGATCGGACCGGACGCGATCCGGGAGCGGCTGGCCGAACTGGCCAGGGCCGCGCAGACCGAGGTGACCACGTTCGCGCCGGGCGGCGCGCACTCGGCCGAGGACCTGGCGGCCAGCCGGGAGCCCAACGCCGACCTGCTGGGCCGCGGGGTCCGGATGCGGACCGTCTACCTCGACAGCGTGCGCAACCACGCGCCCACGCTGGAGCACGTCAGCTGGCTGCACCAGCACGGCGGGCAGGTCCGCACGGTGCCCGACCTGCCCATCCGCATGATCATCTTCGACCGGAGCCAGGCGGTGCTCCCCATCGACACCTCCGACGCCCGGGCCGGCGGCGTGGTGCTGCGCGGCGCCGGGACGGTGGCGGCGCTGTGCGCGCTCTTCGAGAGCGTGTGGCAGACGGCGGTCCCGCTGGGCACCGTCCCCAAGTGCGACGCGAAGGACATGCCCCCGCAGGAGCGCGCGGTACTGAAGATGCTCGCCCAGGGCTACACCGACGAGGCCATCGCCAAGCGGCTCGGCGTCTCGCCGCGCACGGCCCGGCGGATCGCCGCCAACCTGATGGAGCGCCTGGACGCCCGCAGCCGCTTCGAGGCCGGCGTCCACGCCGTCCAGGACGGCTGGCTGCCCTCGTCACGGTGACGGGGGGCGGTGCGGGTGCCGCGGGCGGCACGGGCGGGTGGGCGACACGGGCGGGTGGGCGGCACGGGCGGCACGGGCGGCGCGGGCGCCCCGCGCGATCCCCGGTCGCCGGGGCCCTACCGCCGCCCGTGGCCGTGCCGCGCCGTGCGCCGTTTCGTGCGCCGGTGCGTGCGCCGGTGCGTGCGCCGCGCCGTCACTCCCCCTCCTCGTCCCCGTCCCGGCGGGCTTCCCGGCGGTCCGCCGCGAGCAGCGCCAGGGCGGGGAGCAGCGTGAGGGCGTAGACCCCTAGGAGCCAGCCGAAGGAGTGCGCGAAGGCGCCGGGCACCAGCCCGTGCCGCTGCCGGGCCGCCGTCTCCAGCACCACCGTCACCGCGGCCAGGGCCACGGCGCCGCCGATCCGCTGGATCAGGTTGAGCTGGGAGGAGGCGTCCGGGATGGACTGCGGCCGGATCGACTGGAACGCCCTGGTCATGGCCGGGACGATGGTCAGCCCGGTGCCCAGCCCGCGCACCGCCAGGCTCGCGCACAGCAGCGTGTAGGAAGTGCCGTCGGACAGCCGGGTCAGCGGCACGGTGGCCAGCATGGTGAGCGAGATGCCGACGACGACCGTCCCGCCCCCGCCCAACCGCTTCATCAGCACCCGGCACAGCCAGGCCGCCGAGACCACGCCGATGCCGCCCGTGGACATCAGCAGACCCGTCCTGACGGCGCTCTCACCGCGCGCGGACTCGAAGTACAGCGGGATCAGCATCATCGGCGAGTACAGGACGAAGCCCAGGCAGAAGATGTTCAAGGCGGCCGTGCGGTAGACGCGGTGGCTGAACAGCCGCAGGTCCAGCAGCGGGAAGCGGGCGCGCAGCTGGCGCACCACGAACACCGCGCCGCTCGCCGCCGCGACCACGAGCGGCACCAGCAGCGACGCCCGCGCGTGCAGCCCGGCGCCGGAGAAGGCGTGGATCGCCAGGACGGTGCTGACCGTGCAGGCCGCGGAGGAGACGAGCCCGGTCACGTCCAGCGGCTTGGCCTCCCGGCCGGCCGGGCGGTCACCGCGGACGAACCGCACGGTGACGGCCAGCAGCGCGGCGCACAGGGGTACGTTGACGGCGTACACCGCCCACCAGCCGCCGGCCTCGACCAGGAGCCCGCCGACCGTCGGGCCCAGCAGCGGGCTGATCAGCATCACGCTGCCGTTCAGCGCCTGCACGCGGCCCAGCTGCTCGCGCGGTACGCCGCTGGTGAGCAGGATCGTGGACACCGGCGTGAGCACGCCGGCCGCCGCCCCGGACACCCCGCGCGCCACGACGAGTTCGGGCAGGCTCTGGCTGAGCGCGCAGGCCGCCGAGCCGAGCGCGAACAGCGTGGTCGCGCCGGCGAAGACCCGTTTGACGCCGAAGCGGGTGGCGAGCCAGCCGGTGGCCGGCATCAGCGCCGCCAGGGCGATCAGATAGGTCGTCACCACCCACTGGACCTGGCTGATGGCGCCGAAGCGGGCGGTGGTGTCCTCCAGGGACACGTTGACGATGGTGGTGTCGAGCAGCGCGAGGAAGCCGCCGGTGATGGCCGCGGCGATGGTCACGGCGGTGGGGCCGGAGGGCCCGGCGGGTGCGGCGGCGGGGGGCGAGGGCTCGGGACGAGCCTCCTCGCCGGTGTGCCGGTCGGTCAGGGACATGGGGCGCATCCTTGGGAGGTCGACGGGGGGAGGCGGGTGGAGACAGGTGGAGACAGGTGGAGACAGGTGGTTCAGTCCGCCGTGGTGAGCGCCTGTGCGATGCCGTCGAGGACCCGCCCGGCCGCCTCACGGGCGCCGGCGCGGTCGCGGCAGGACAGGGTCAGTTCGGTCTCGTCGCCCGTGCGGCAGGCGCTCAGGAACATCTCGGCGTAGGGCACGAGCATCGGCAGCGTGGCGAACCCGGTGGGACGGAAGTCGTCCGTGCGCAGTTCGTCGGTGTCGATCCGGCCGTGGTCGGTGATGATCGCCGTACAGGGGAAGCGGGTGCCGTCCAGTTCGCGTGCCTCGCGCAGGGTGTTGGCGAAGGGGTTCTGGCGCAGGAAGTCCCGGCTGAGGGCGGCCACTTCGCGCTTGGCGAGCAGGGCGCGCACGATCCGGCCGTGCAGGGCCCGCCAGTCGTCGTCCCGGCTGAGGTCGAGCACCAGCTGGGAGGTCAGGTTGGCGGTGGAGCGCACCGCGGGGTCGTGCCGGCGCAGGTCCACGGGGACGATCAGCCGGCCGGTGTCGCCGGCCAGGTGGCGGGAGAGCGCGGCGGCCACCCGGGCGGTGACCGCGGACGGGCAGGCCGGCACCCGGCGCCGCAGCCACAGCGGACGGCCGGCGGCGGCCGGCCCGTGACCGAGGACGGCGGGCAGGCCGGGGATGCGGGCCGGCGGCTCGGCGGGGGCCACCGGCCCGGCCGCCGTGCGGAAGTGGGTGTCGTCGGCGGTCGAGTCCGCGCCCAGCGGCTCCTCGCCGCGCAGTGCCCGGAACACGTCGGCGATCCACTGCCGCAGTCCGCGGCCGTCGGTGACGATGTGGCTGGCCCGCACCACGAGCCGGGTCACCGGCCCCGTCGCGAGGCCGACCTCGCAGACCGGTCCGGTCACGACGTCGAGGTCGCGGTGGAAGAACGGGGCGTCGAAGCCGTCGTCCGCCGCCGTGTCCGGCAGCTCGACGACCGGCGGGAGGGGGCCGTCGGCGCGCCAGGCCGCGGCCCTGCGGCGCACCGCGAGACCGGGGGCGGCGAGCGTGGCGGTCCGCACCGCCTGCCGCAGGGCGGCCGGGTCGATACGGCCCTCGCCCTCGACGACCATCTGGATCAGCTGCGGGGTGCCGGTCGCCGCCGCGTTGAGATAGCCGCGCTCGATCTGCGAGATACGGCGGGTGTAGGTCCCCCGCGTCCTTGTCGCTGTCGCTGTCATGCCGCCTCCAGGGTCAGGGCGTCGGTGGGGGTGGCCGGGGCGGCGCGGCCGGGCCGCCACCACCAGCGCACGGGCGCCGGCCGGCCGGTGACGAGGGCGAGGTGCAGGTCGGGGGCGAGGCGGGCCGAACGGACGTGGTACGGCGGGACGTTGGTGGCCCGCCAGCCCGGCCGCCAGGCCGGCAGCCGGACTCCTGCGAAGGTCTCCTTGGTCACGTGCGAGGCCTTGATGAGCGCCTCGCACTCGGTGAAGTCGCGGATGGTGGCGGGCGCGGCCAGGCCGAGCAGCTCGCCGAGCCACCGCATGGCGGCCGGCCGGTCCCGCTCGTCCTGGAGGTCTACACCGACCGGGCCCGCCGCGCCGAGCGCGACGGCGCTGTACCGCCCGCAGTGCGCCACCGAGACGGACAGCCCCAACTCCGGCAGGCTCCACCGCTTGTCGGCGTCCCGGGCGAGGTCCCCGGCCGTGACGTCGAGACCGTGCACGACCCGCACCGCGTCGATGATCAGCGACCGGCCCGAGCGGCTCAGACGGTTCCCCATACGGTCACGGGGCAGACCCGTGTGCCGGGTGACCAGACAGTCGATGACCGGCAGCGGCCCGGGTACGGCGCTCCCGACGACGGGGCCGCCGGGGGCCCGGTCACCGGGGGCGGGACAACCGGCTCGATCGCCGCGAACGGGATGACCTGCTCGTTCCCCGAGGACGGGATGACCTGCTCGATCGCCGAGGACGGGAGCGCTGGAGGCCCGATCGCCGTGGGCCCGAACGCGGGCAGCCGACCCGCCGGAGGTCCGGTCACCGCGGGTTCGGTCGCCGGTGGCGCCGGGGATCCGGTCACCGAGTGCCGGACCACCGGCTCGATCGCCGCAGGCCCGAGCGCCGGCGGCGGGCCCGTCGGAGAGCCGGTCACGGCGGGCCCGATCGCCGGTGGCGCCGGGGATCCGGTCACCGAGTGCCGGACCACCGGCTCGATCGCCGCAGGCCCGAGCGTCGGTGCCGGGCACTTCGGAGGGCCGAGTGCCGTGCGCCCGAGCCTCGGCGACGGGACCGCCGAGAGCCCGGTCACCGCGGGTGGGACCACCGAGGGCCCGGTCACCGCCATT
>NZ_JBJDQT010000001.1:216663-260884 GCF_044903565.1 Streptomyces sp. NPDC004065
TTGGGACCACCGAGGGCCCCATCGCCGGCGGCGGGACCGCCGGAGGTCCGGTCACCGCGGGTTCGGTCGCCGGTGGCGCCGGGGATCCGGTCACCGAGTGCCGGACCACCGGCTCGATCGCCGCAGGCCCCAGCGCCGGCGGCAGGCCCGCCGGAGGACCGAGTGCCGTGCGCCCGAGCCTCGGCGACGGGACCGCCGAGAGCCCGGTCACCGCGGGTGGGACCACCGAGGGCCCGGTCACCGCCATTGGGACCACCGAGGGCCCCATCGCCGGCGGCGGGACCGCCGGAGGTCCGGTCACCGCGGGTTCGGTCGCCGGTGGCGCCGGGGATCCGGTCACCATGTGCCGGACCACCGGCTCGATCGCCGCCGGCCCCAGCGCCGGCGGCAGGCCCGCCGGAGGACCGAGTGCCGTGCGCCCGAGGCTCGGCGGCGGAACCGCCGAGAACCCGCTCACCGCGGGTGGGACCACCGAGGGCCCCATCGCCGGTGACGGGGCCGCCGGCGGGCCGAGGGCCGGCGGCGGGGCCGTCGGGGGCCGGGCCGGCCAGGGCCCGGTCGTCGGCAGCCGGGCCGCCGAGGCCCGAGCCGTCGCCGGGTCGGCCACCGACGGCCCCCTCCCCCGCGGCCGCACCAGCCGGAGGCAGGCCGCCGGCAACCCCCTCACCCGCAACCGCACCACCCACGGCCAAGCCACCGGCAGCACCCTCGCCGGCGACCTGGCCCGGGCCGCCCAAGGGCGGGGTGGCCAGGGGCGGTTGCTCGGCCGGCGGGTGGGGTTCGCGGCGTCGCGCGGGGCGAGCGGCCCCGGTGCCGGCCGCCGTGCGGGGCGGCGTCACCGTGCCGGCGCCGAGCAGGAGTCCCCTCAGGCCGCCCATCACGCCTCCGTGTCGAACACGGCCGCCGCGTACGAGCCGCCGTAGGCGAAGCTGGACAGCAGCAGCCGGCCGAGCGGCCGGCCGTCGCCGAGCGCGGCGACCAGGCCGAGGGCGCCCGCGCTGCCGTAGGTCTCCCCCAGCAGCGCCTTCGGCGCGAGCACGGGGCGGCCGTCGAGGCCGGCCAGGCGCAGGGCGCGGGACTGGGCGAGGTCCACCAGGCTGTAGCCGGAGGCCGCGGACACCACGGTGTCGATCCCGTCGGGGCCGGTCCCGGCCTCGGCCATCGCCGCGCGCAGCGCACGCGCCCAGGCCTCGCCGTCCCGGCCGAGGCGGCCGATGCCGGCCGGTTCGCCGGAGGCGCCGTAGCCGCGGACGCGGGCGAGGACGTCCGCGCCCCGGGCGGCGGCCGACTCCCGGCTCTCCAGCAGGATCGCCGCGGCGCCCTCGCTGAGCACCATGCCGGTACGGCCGCCGGGGACCACCCTCGCGTCGCGGGCGTAGCCGGGGAGCCCGGCCTGGGTGGCCAGGGCCTGCTCGGGGAACTCGTCGGCGATCACGACCATGATCCGGTCGGCGGCGCCGCGCGCGATGACGCGGGCGGCCAGCTGCAGCGCCAGCACCGAGCTGGTGCCGCCGTTGGCGATGGTGGCGGTGTAGCCGCGGTAGCGGTGCAGCATCGCCACGTGCCCGGCGGCGGCGTTGACGACCGTGTTGGCGAACAGGGCGGGGTTGGCGCCGTTGATGCCCTGCCGCAGGACGCCCTTGTGGAACTGGAGGACCGAGGTGACCGGGCCGTAGCCGGTGGCGAAGACGATGCCGGTGCCCTCGGCCTCGGCCCGGGTGGGCTTGCCGTGCCGGCCGTACAGGTCGGCGACGGCGGCGGCGGCGAGCAGGCTGAGCGGGTCCATGCGGCGGGCGCGGCTGGGGTTGATGCCCCGGGCGGCGGCCCGGACGTCGATCCGGCCGACGGGCACCGGCCCGATGCCCTCGACGTGCTCGCTGCCGGTGAAGCAGGGTCGTTCCTCGGCCAGGGCGGCGAGCAGGCCGGCGGTGTCGCGGGCGGCGCCCGCCAGGCCCGCCGCGCCGGTCACCACCACGTCGTGCACGGACTCGGTGCGGCGGCGGGCCGAGCCGGGCCGGCCCGGCCGGTTGAGCACCACGGAGGCGTTGTTGCCGCCGAAGGCGAAGGAGTTGGACAGCACCACGTCGGGGGAGGCCGGGCGTCCGGTGTCCGGGACGATGTCCAGGCCGAACGGCTGCTCCACGCCCCTGGTGTTGATGGTCGGCGGCAGCGTCCCGCGGTCGATCGCCAGGGTGCTGACGACCGCCTCCACCGCGCCGGCCGCGCCGAGGGTGTGGCCGATGATCGACTTGGTGGAGCTGGCGGGCGGCACGGACGAGCCGAACAGCAGCTTGACCGCCTTGGGTTCGGAGGCGTCGTTGGCCGGGGTGCCGGTGCCGTGCAGATTGAGGTAGTCGACGTCCTCGGGGCCGTATCCGGCCGTGCGCAGCGCCTGTGCCATGGCGGCGCAGGCGCCCTTGCCGCTGGGGTCGGGGGCGGTCTGGTGGTAGCCGTCGCAGGACAGGCCGTACCCGCCCAGCTCGGCCAGCGCCCGGGCGCCGCGCGCGGCGGCCCGCTCCGCCGATTCCAGGACCATGAACCCGGCGCCCTCGCCGAGGGTCAGCCCGCTGGAGGCCGACATCGGCGAGCAGGGCTCGCCGTCCAGCGCGCCCAGCGCGCTGAAGCCGTACGCCGACAGGGAGGCCAGCGGGTCCACGCCGCCGCAGATGACGTAGTCGACGTCCTGCTTCCACAGCAGCTCGGCCGCGTAGCCGAGGGCGACTGCGCTGGCGGCGCAGGCGTTGGAGAGGACCACGCGCGGGCCGCGCAGGTCGAACTCGGCGGCGATGTAGTCGCCGACGCAGGGCAGCTGGGAGGCCGCCGCGGCCTCGGCGTCCAGCCTGCCCTCGTGGACCAGGCCGGCGTGCACGCCCTCCAGCGTCGGCATGGCGCCGAGGCTGGAGCCGACCACCACCGCGACCCGGTCGCGGTCGACGGCGTCGAGGTCCAGGCCGCTGGTGCGCAGGGCCTCGCGGATGGCGGTGGCGGCCAGTGCGTAGCAGCGGTCGAGGCCGGCGGGCTGCTCGGCGGTGACCATGCCCGCCCACTCGGTCAGCAGCTCGGAGGTGTCGAAGAGGGTGTTGGTGCGGATGCCCGAGGTGCCGGTGGTGATGGACGACCAGCCCTTCTCGGCGTCGTCCCCGGCCCCGGTGATCAGCCCCAGGCCGGTGAGGGCGATTCTCGGTGTGGTCATCAGGAGATCCTCGTGGTGAGCGAGCGGGCGATGACGCGGGGCAGGGTGACCGTGCGCAGCGGACGCTCGGCGCCCTGCTCGTCGCCGGCCGCCAGCTCCAGGCCCGGGACCCAGAAGGGGGCGTCCAGCAGGGCGAGGACCAGCTCCTCCTCCGGGTTGGCGGAGGGCGCCTGCCACAGCACGGTGCCGACGGCCTGCCCGGCGGCGGTGACCTTCGCGCCGGCGGCGAACCGGCTCTCGGCGGGGGCGGCCAGCGCCCCCAGCCGGGCGGTGCCGGTGGTCGGCTGCTCCAGGCCGTCGGAGCCGTGGAACTCGCCGACGCGGTTCCAGTCGATCATCCAGGACAGGTCGGCCTCGTTCACCGTCAGTCCGGCGAAGCCGGCCGCGTAGACCGCCATGCCGGCCTCTGCCTGCACACGGGCCAGGCCCTCGGGACCGACCGGCGCCCCGCCCTGCTCGGCGACGGCGGCCAGGACGGCCTCATGGGCGGCGCCGGGGGCGTTGCTCAGCAGCAGGTAGCCGTACTCCCCGGTGGTGCCGACGCGGGCCAGGTGGGCCAGGGCGGCCGGCTCGCCGGGCAGCGCGGCCTCGGTGACGGCGTGCAGGGTCAGCCCGGAGATGTCGAAGTCCACGAAGCCGGCGGCCACGGACCAGGCGGTGGGGCCCTCGAAGGCGCCGGCGCCCCAGCCCTCCGGCTCGACCTCGACGGTGACGTCCTCCGGGACCTCCAGCTCGGCGAAGTAGCCGCGCAGTTCGTCCGCGGTCACGGCGGTGCGGGGCAGCAGCCAGGCGTCGTCGCCGATCTCGAAGTGCAGCAGGATCGCGAAGGGGGTGCCGTCGGCGTTCAGCGCGAGCGCCTCGCGGACGGTGTCCGGCTCGACGAACTCGCCGGACTTGGCCAGGAAGCGGTCGAGGAAGGTGATCCGCTCGTCTCCGGTGACGCGGACCAGGGGCGCGGTGATCCGGTAGGCGCCGACGGTGGTGCGGACGGTGGTGTAGTCGTCCGTCTCGGTGCGGAGCGGGGCGGTGGTCATGGTGACGAGGTCCTTTCGGTAGGTGTCGCGGTATGGGTGCGGTATGTGCGTCGTGACGGATGTGCCGCGCGCTTCGGCGCGGTGTGCCGGGGCACCGTGTACCTGGGTGCCATGTGCCCGGGCACCGTGTGCCGGAGCTCCATGTGCGGCGGTCACACGCCCGGTGCGTGGCCCACGGACAGGTGCCAGGCGGTGTCCCCGCCCGCCGGTGCCACGCAGCCGACGAGCAGGCCGGACGGGGTGGTGCGCAGGACGATCTCCGCCTCGGCGGCGGGGACCGCGGGCCGGCAGGTCAGCCAGCTGCCGTCGGCGAGCCGGACGGCGGCCGCCGCGGCCCAGAGCTGCCGGAAGTCCGCGGAGTCCAGCTCCCACCGGCTGCCGGCGGAGTCGACGGCGACGGTGGTGCGGCGGGCGGTGTGCGGGGTGAGCCAGAGGACCGTCTCCTCCTCCGCCACGCCGGCGGGCGAGGAGAGGGCGACCCGGACGGGTGCGGCGGTGTCGCCGGGCGCGTCGAGCTCCCAGGCGATCCCCTCCTGCGGCCCGTACAGGCCGAGCGGGTGCTTGTGCTCCCAGGCGCCGGTGGAACGCACCCCCCAGCCGAGGCCGGTGGCGCGGCTGTGCCGGGCAGGCTCCGCGGTGACCCACAGGCCCGCGCTCCAGCGGGGGTTGTTGCCGAACGCCCGGACGCGCGGGTGGGGACTGCGCAGGACCTTGACCATGCCCTCCTTCCAGGAGGTGACGCCGGCCGCGGCGGCGTCCAGCTGGACGCGGCGGGGGCCTTCGAGGGGCCGTACCGCCGGCGCCGTACGTCCTCCGGGGGCGGTGCGGCGGTGGAACTCGGTGCGCAGCCGGGCCACGCCGTCCGGGCCGGGTTCGAGGCCGCGTTCCAGCAGCCCGCTGTGGATCAGCCGGACCGGTTCGCGCACCGGCGTCCGGACGGTCCACCCGGTGCCCGTCCAGGCCGGCTCGCTGCCGGGCGGGAGAACCCGTGCGGCGGCGACCACCTCGGAGGCGTCGCGGACGCCGAGGCCGAGGCCGAGGGGCCCGGGCTCCTCCCCGTCCAGGGCGAGGGTGCCCTGGCGGAGGCCGACCGTCTGGAAGAGGCGGCCGGGGCGGCGGGTGAAGGCGAAGTCCTGGCTCAGCACACCCCCGTCGAGGGTGACCGTGCCGACGACCTCGTCCTCGCCGCACCGCTCGGTGATCCGCACCCCGCCGGGCACGGGGACCAGCTCCAGGTCGCGGGGCTCGCCCTCGCGCCAGCCGGCCGGGCGGTCGGCGCGGCAGGCGGGCCAGGTGGAGACGAACACCGGACCGTGGTGGCCGTCGGCCAGCACCCGAACGGTGCCCTCGTCGCCGTCCACCTCGACCGCCAGGCCGCCGGAGGCGAACCGGTGCGGCGCCGGCCGGCGCGCGGCCCGGATCCGGTACGGCGGTTCGGCCACCCGCAGCTCGCGGCTGTCGCCGCCGGGCCCGGCCAGCTCCGCCCGCCGTACGGCGCCCCGGTCGACGTCGACGCTTGCGGTGAGCCGGAACTCCCCCACCGCCAGGCAGTAGTCGACCGTGCGGACGCCGTCGACCACGCGGACGTCGGAGCGCAGTTCGTCGTCGCGCGACTCGGTGACGGTGCCGAAGCTGTTGAGCCCCCCGAGGGCCGCCCTGACCTCCGGCCCGAGGTCGGCGAAGACGCTGCGCAGGATCAGCGGGATGTAGTTGTGCAGTTCGACGTTGCCGTCCTCGCCGGGCACGGTCTGCCCGACGGAGACGCAGCCCACGCGCCGGTACAGCCGGAACGCCACGGTGTTGGCCGGGTTGACGGTGAGCCGCAGCACGAGGCAGCCGGAGCGCACCATCCACTCCACGGCCTCGGTGAACAGCCGTCCGGTGATCACGCCGTTGCGGTAGGCGGGGGCGACGAAGAACATGTCGGCGATGAGCTCCCCGGCGCGGGCGGAGCGCCGGCCGGTGTTGTGGAACAGGCCGAAGGTGCCCACCACACGCCCGCCGTCGACCGCCACCAGGAACGTCGCGGTGTCCCGCTCGGCCAGTTCGCGCCGCAGTTCGTCCCCGGTGATGCCGCCGGCCACCGGGTTGGGGTTGTCGCGGTGGCGGTTGTAGAGCTCCGCGATGTCGTGCGCGTCGCCCTGCTCGTACGGGCGGATCGTGATGGACATTCCACACCTCCTTCTGCTGGGTGCGTACGGGATTGCGGGCGGCGGCTAGGACTTGCGGCCCGTGGTGACGATGAGCGAGCCGGCGGCGGCCAGTTCACCGCCGGCACTGGCCCGCACCTGGACCTGCCGCAGGCCGCCCAGGCGCTGGCCGAGCTTGGCGTCGAGGGTGAGCTGGTCGCCGGGGACCACCAGCCGGGAGAACTTCATGGAGCTGATGGAGCCGAGGTAGCCGACGCTCCGCGCGGGGTCGGCGTCGCCGGACGGCTCGGGGGACTCCAGCAGTTCGGCCACGTACACCACGGCCACCAGCTGGGCCATGGCCTCGACGATCATCACGCCGGGCATGATCGAGTGGTCGGGGTAGTGGCCGGCGAAGAAGGGCTCGTTGACCGAGACGCTCTTCACCCCGCGGCCGGACACGCCGGGCACGACGTCGTAGGCGCGGTCGATCATCAGCATGGGCCAGCGGTGCGGCAGCATCCGCTTGATGTCGTCCGAGGAGTAGCTCAGCTTCTTCTTCGCGGCCCGGGCCGGGGCATCGGGGGTGACCGTCATGCTCACACCTCGCGGGCTTCGACGAAGTCGACCAGGGCGTTGATGGAGCCGAAGGCCTCGAAGTCGTCGTCGCTGATCAGCACGTCGTACTCGTTGTTGACCATGACGACGATCTCGAGGGTGTCCAGCGAGTCCATCTCCAGGCCGCGGCCGAACAGCGGCTGGTTGTCGGAGACGACGGCCGGCTCCACGTCCAGCCCGAGCCGGTCGATGATCATCGACTTGACCTTCATGTTCTTCTCCAGGCGCGCTTCGGCCTGGCTGCGGATGTCCTCGTAGGTGGCGGTGGACATGGGTGTTCCTTTCGACGAGTGGGTGAGAGAGAAGACGGCGAGGTGACACATCGTCAGGCAGGGAAGTGCGTGGCTAGTTGGGGATCATCCCGCCGTCGACGGTGAGCACCTTGCCGGTGATGTAGGACGCGGCGGGGCTGGCCAGGAAGGCGGCGGCCTGGGCGACCTCGGCGGGCGTGCCCATGCGGCCCATGGGGATCGCCTGGAGGGCCTCCTTCATCTGCGCCGGCGGCACCTTCTTGACCATGTCGGTGTCGATGAAGCCCGGCGCGACCACGTTGACGCGGATGCCGCGCGGGGCGACCTCGTACGACAGGGTCTTGGCCAGGGAGATCACGCCGCCCTTGCTGGCCGCGTAGTTGGCCTGGCCGGCCCGGCCCGCGATGCCGCTGGTGGAGGCGATGAGGACGATCGCGCCGCCGCTCGCGTACATCTGCTTGGTCGCCTCGCGGGCGGTGTAGAAGGTGCCGGTCAGGTTGGTGCCGATGACCTCCTGCCACTTGGCGCCGCTCATGGCGGCCAGATGGCCGTCGGCGGTCACGCCGGAGTTGAGGACGGCGACGTCCAGGGAGCGCCAGGCCGCCTTGAGCTCCTTGTACATGGCGGCCACCTGGGCCTCGTCGGAGATGTCGGCCCGCAGCGGCAGGGCCTCGCGGCCCAGGGCGCGGATCCGCTCGGCGACCTCCTCGGCCTTGGTGTCGTTGGAGCGGTAGTTGAGGGCGACGTCGCAGCCGTGCTCCGCGAGCGTCAGCGCGATCGCCGCGCCGATGCCGCGGGAGGCGCCGGTGACCAGGGCCTTGGTGCCCGGGGCGAACAGGGTTCCCGGCGTGCTCACGCCGCACCTCCCAGCAAGGCGGCGGTCACCCGGTGGCTGCCCGGGTCGAAGCCCGCGGCCTCGGTGCCCAGGCCGGCCTCGGTGGCGGCCCGCAGGACCGCCTGCGCGACCGCGAGGTCCAGGACGCCCAGGCCGAACGGCGAGAAGACGACGGTGCGGCCGGTGGCCGGCGGCTCGGTGCAGCCGAGCACGGACGCGATCTCCGCGTGCACGAACTCCCGGTGCCCGGCCTCCTGTTCGGCCTTGTGCAGGGAGGTCTGCTCGCGTACGGCGTGCTCGATGTCGTCGACCACGTTGTACGCCTGGAGCACGGAGGCCGTGCTCAGGTCGCGCAGCGACAGGTGCAGGATCACCTGGCCGGCGGGCCGGGCGGGGTACCCGGCCAGGTCCAGCCAGTACGTGGAGTCGGTGGTCGCGATGGACACCGTCTCGGCGGCGAGCGCGTCGCCGACGTCTCCGGCGCGGAAGGCGATCCTCGGGTACTCGGACTCCAGTTCGGCGGCGAGGACGTCGGCGCGGCCCGGCACGACGTCCTGGAGCACGACCGTCTCCAGCTCCGGGTGGGTCAGGGTGAGGAAGGCGAGGACCCGCTGGTTGATCGTGCCGCAGCCGATCAGGCCGGCGGTGCGCACCCGCCGCCCGCCGTGCAGGGCGCCGGCGGCGAGGGCGGCGCTCGCGGCGGTGCGCGAGGCGGAGATACGGCTGCCCTCCATCAGGGCCGTCGGGTAGCCGGTGTGCAGGTCGTTGAGGATCTGCACCGAGGAGGCCCGCTGCAGGCCCCGCTCGACGTTCGCCGGGAAGGACGAGATCCACTTCAGTCCCATCACCGGCTCCGGGCCGCCCAGGTAGGCGGGCAGGGAGATGATGCGGGAGCCGGCCGGGGCCGGCGGGCGCAGGAAGCTGGAGAAGGGCACCTGCGAGTGGCCCTGGCCGTGCAGCACGTAGGCGGTGCGTACGGCGTCGAGGACGACGGGGTCGAGACCCTTCAGGGCGGCGTCGACGTCGTCCCGTCCGAGGATCCTCACGGCTCACTCCTTTCGTGGTCGGGGTCCGGCTGGGGGTGGGATTCCTGGAAACGGCTCTCGACCCAGGCGTCGCTGTAGATCGTGTCGAGGTAGCGGTCGCCGCCGTCCGGGAGCACCGCCACGCAGGTGGCGCCCGGCTCCAGCCACTCCGCGGCGCCCTCGAGCGCGGCGATCACGGCGCCGGAGGAGCCGCCCGCGAGGATGGACTCCTGGGCGAGCAGCCGGCGGCAGCCGCGCACGCAGTCGAGGTCGGTGACCTTGACGACCCGGTCGGCCAGGTGCGGCCGCAGCAGCGGCGGTACGACGGCGGCGCCGTGCCCGGGGATGGTGCGCCGGTGCGCCCGCTCCCACGGCTCCGGCGGGCCGAAGATCACGCTGCCCACCGCGTCCACCGCGACGACCCGGGTGGCCAGTCCCTGCTCGCGGGCGTACTCGGCGCAGCCGCGCAGCGTGCCGGTGGTGCCGGCCGCCAGGAACAGGTAGTCGGGGCCGCCCGGCAGCGCCTCGCAGATCTCGCGCATGGTGTGGTGGTGCGCGCGGGCGTTGTGCTCGTTGGCGTACTGGTTGGGCCAGTAGGCGTCCGGGACGCTCTCCAGCAGGGCGCGGACACGGGCGATCCGGGCCGGCAGGTACTCGCCGGTGGCCGGGTCGCGGTCGACGACCTCGACCCTGGCGCCGTAGGCCCGCATGATGGCGGTGTTCTGCGCGGTGGTGCGCGGGTCGACCACGCAGATCAGGCTGAGCCGGTAGAAGTTGCACAGCTGGGCGAGGGCGATGCCGAGGTTGCCCGAGGAGGACTCCACGACGGTGGAGACACCGGGGACGAGCTTGCCGGCCTTGATGGCGTGCTCGATCATCGACTTGGCGGCGCGGTCCTTGATGCTGCCGCCCGGGTTGAAGCGCTCGCACTTGGCGTACACCTGGAACCGCGCGGGCGGGAACAGCCGGTCGAGGGCGACGAGCGGGGTGGAGCCGATGGTGGCGACGATGTCGGGGTCCCGGGAGCGGGTGGCGTCGAGCGCCACTGCCGCCCCGTCGGAGGCGAGGACGGTCATTCCGGCACCTTTCTGCTGATCTGGAGCCGCAGTTCGCTGACGTAGCGCTCGCCGTCCGCGTCGGTCAGCCAGGAGTCGTCCGGGGCCGGCAGCGGTTCGCCGAGCGTCACGGCGGCCCCGGGGTCCAGGCGCCGCGCGGTGCGGACGAGGTTGGCGAAGGAGAGCACGAGGGTCGGGCTGGTGAAGTCCACGAGGGACGGCTTGGTCTCCTCGGGGAACTTCACGAACAGCTGGTCGGGCAGGGCGTGTTCGCTCACCCAGCGGCGTACGGCGAGGTAGTCCCGCTCCCGGTCGGCCTTGTCCGGCAGGGCGATCTGGGCGACCGGCAGCCGCCAGGTCTCCCGGAACAGGACCAGGTCGTCCAGCAGCACGCGCGGGGCGTGCTCCCGGTCGAGCCCGATCTTGAAGGCGTCGGCGGCGATGATGGAGACGGGCACCGCGAGCAGCTCGGCGAGGGACCAGCGGCGGCCGTCGGGGGTGGTCGCGGTGACCGTGCCGTCCGTCTCGGCGAGCGTGATCGCCGCCGCCGGGTCGACGCGGGTCCGGTCGTCGTAGGGCGCCCGGGTGAACCCGATCAGCCGGTCCCCCGCCCCGATCGGCGCGGGCACCATGCGGCCGCTGTTGCGCTTCCACTCCACCGGCAGCAGCGGCACGAGCCGGGGCGCGTCGATCGCCGCGTTGACCTTGTCCCGCAGCGAGCCGCTGTCGCAGGTCCAGTCGAGGAAGGGCAGGTCCAGGGTGGCGAGGCAGGCGTGCAGTTCGCCGAGTACGACGGTGTACGCGCCGGCGTCGAACGCCTCCGGGGAGGCGGCCACCACCTGGAGGTCCGGGCTGTGCACGGCCAGGTGCGGGGAGCGCACCGGGCCGGTGGCGAAGACCGCGCGGGCCCGCCCCTCGACGTCCGCCGTCCTCAGCCGCACCGGCAGGGAGGCCGGGGCCGCCGGGTCCAGGTCGAGCACCTGCCGCCACTTCTCGGCCAGTTCGCGGGTGGCGGTGTGCACGGGGGTGGCCCGCTCGCCCCAGAACAGGCCGAGCACCTGCGGCCACACGTCGGCGAGGGCGACCTGTCCGCCGGGGCGGCGGGCCGCGGCCCGGCGCACGAGCGCGGCGACCTCCGTCTCCACCAGCTCGGCGAGCCGGTTGCCGAACCAGTCGGCCGCGTCCGCGACCAGGGCCAGCGGGCGGGCGATCGCGTCGAGGAAGTCCCCGCCGAGGTCCACGCGGCAGTCGCGCAGGCTGTCCTGGTAGCACAGCGTGCGGCCGGCGTAGGCCTTGCCCTCCTCGCGGGAGGCCGCCTGTCCCGTCGTGGTGACGAAGAAGTCGTCGAGCCGGTCCAGGGCCGCGACCAGTTCCTCGGCGCTGCCGGCGCGGTCGATCTGCGCGCGCAGCCGGTCCAGTTCGGTGAGGACCGCCTCGCAGCGGACGAACAGCTCCGGGTCGCCGATGCCGGCCACCCGGCGCCGCAGCACCTGCTCGGCGCGGACGTCGACGGGGATGTTGGCGTCCCAGGTCAGCACCCGCTGGGCGAGCAGCCGGGTGAGGACCTTCTCCACGCGCCGCCGGGCCGTCGCCGCCTCCCAGCCGGCCGTGGCCGTCAGCTCGTCGGTGATGGCCTGGCCGCCGCGGTCGCCGTCGGCCAGGCGCAGCACGGCCACGTCGTCCTCGCGCAGCCGCAGGGTGCGGCCGCCCGGCAGGAGGAGCCGGTCGCCGTCGAGGTGGACGTCGGGCCGCAGCACCGGCGGGAACCACCAGCGGGCGCCGGGCTGCGCCGTCATCCAGTCGGCGAGGGCGGCCACCGTCCAGCGTTCGAAGAAGGTACGGCTGCCCGCGGTGAGCGAGGGGCCGTGGCTGAGGTCCAGGGCGCGCCGCCGCTGCCCTACGGAGATCCACGCGCCGGGCCCGAAGAAGCCGATGGTGTCGGCCTTCGCGCAGTACCGCAGCCAGTACATGGCCAGGGTGCGTTCGCGCTGCCGGCGTTTGGACTCCTTGCCCTTGCGGGCGGCGAGCGAGTCGAGGATGCGGTAGACGGTGCGGTTCTGCCAGGCGATGGCGGTGCGCACCCGGTCGTCGGTGGCGAGGCGGGCGAGCCGCTCGGACTCGGCGTCGGTGTCGGCGCGGTAGGCGGCGCGGAAGGCGTCGCGGGCCGCGTCGCCGGTGTCCGCCAGGGCCGCCGCGCGGGCCGCCCGCGCACCGCCGAGCAGCTTCAGCCCGGAGACCGGGAAGCCCGCGCTGCGCAGCAGGCCGACTCCCCACACCTGCCAGTGGCTGTCGCCCAGCCGGTACGCCGGCGCGAACGCCGACCCGTCGAGGCCCTGCCGGGTGTCCAGTGTCGTGGTCATCAGGCCGCTCCGCGCAGCGGGGAGGCGGGCGCGGACAGCGCGGCGGCCAGACGCGTCACGCCCTCGGCGATCCGTTTGCGCGGCACGTTGCTGAAGCACAGCCGCAGTGCGTCGGCGTGCCCGCCGTCGATGCCGAAGTGGCTGCCGGGCACGTAGGACACCCCGTGCTCGGCGGCGGCAGCGGCGAAGCGGGAGGTGTCCACGCCGTCGCGGTGCCGCAGCCAGAGGTAGAAGCCGCCTCCGGGCCGCTCCCACTGCCAGGGTCCCCCGGTGCCCAGTTCGGCCTCGAGCGCGTCGGCCATCAGGGCGCAGCGCTCCCGGTAGCTGCGGCGGTAGGCGTCGAGCAGGTCGTCCCAGCCGGCCCGGGTGTGGAACGCGGCGAGCGCCGCCTGGGCCAGCGCGGACGGCGACAGGGCCATGACCTCGGTGGTACGGCGCAGGGTCCGCGCGACCGGTTCGGGCGCCGCGATCCAGCCGCAGCGCAGGCCGGGCGCGAAGACCTTGGAGAAGGTGCCCAGGTACACCACGCGCTCGGGGTCGAGGGCGTGCAGGGCGGTGGTGGTCGTGCCGTCGAAGGAGAGCAGCCCGTAGGGGTTGTCCTCGACGATCAGCAGGTCCAGCTCGCGGGCCGCGGTGAGCAGTTCGTGGCGGCGGGCCACGGACAGGGTGGCGCCGGTCGGGTTCTGGAAGGTGGGGTTGCAGTACAGCAGCCGTACCGTGCGGCCGGCGGCGCGCAGGTCCGCGACCGTCCGCCGCAGCGCGGCCGGGTCCAGTCCGCCGGCGTCCTCCGGCGCGGCGTGCGGGGTCAGTCCGGCGGTGCGGAAGGCCGCCGCGGCGCCCGGGTAGGCGGGGGTCTGCACCAGGACCGTCTCGCCGGGCACGGCGAGGCCGAGGCCCACGGCCATCAGGCCCATCTGGGAGCCGCCGGTGGGCACCAGGTGGGCGGCTTCGGCGGTGGTGCCCTCACGGCCCATCAGGTCGGTGATGGCCGGGACGAGGGTGCCCGCCACGTGCGGGGTCGTGTACTGGAGGGTGAGCCTGCCGCCGAGCCGGACGAGCCGGGAGAGCTGGGCGGAGATCGTCTCCAGGGGCAGGACGTCCAGGTCGGGCAGTCCGCCGGCGAACGAGATGACGTCACCGCCCCGTTCGAACAGCCGCGGCATCTCCACCGCGGGGCGCATGTCGGTCCACATGGCGGTCAGCTCCCGGCTCTGGCCGGCAGCGCGGCGGCCAGCTGTTCCTGGACGGAGCGCCACAGCCCGGCGGAGGAGGTGAGCGAGGGGTCGCCGATCACCTCGGGGTCGATCTCGATGCCGTACTGCTCCTCGACCGCCATCACCAGGGCGATGGTGTGCAGCGAGTCGACGCCGAGGTCCACGAGCGGGGTCTCCGGGTCGGTGACGGTCACGGCGCAGACCCGCTCGACGAGCTGGTCGAACTGCGACTGGGCCGGCTGGTCAGACTGCGACTGGTTCATGGGTGGTCCTCGTCGGGTCGGAGGGGAAGGTCGGGGTGTGCGGCGCCGGCGGCTCCACCAGCCGCCGGGCGGCCGCGCGGTCTGGCTTGCCGTTCCTGGTGAGCGGCACGGTGTCGATGAGGGTGATCCGGTCGGGCAGCCGGGCCCGGTCGAGCCGCAGGGCCAGGTGGGCGCGGATCTCCTCCGGGGCGAGGGCGGACTGCACGGCCAGGTGCAGCGGTCCGTCCTCGGGTTCGGGGCGCAGGGCGACCGCGGCGGTCACGCCGGGGATGCGTTCGGCGGCGTCCTCGATCTCGGTGAGGCCGAGGCGGATGCCGCGCCGTTTGATCATGTCGTCGTCGCGGCCGGTGAAGTAGAGCCGGCCGTCCTCGTCGAGCCGGCCCTGGTCGCCGGTGCGCAGTTCGAGCGTGCCGTCGGGCAGGCGGACGTAGCGCCGCTGCTCCTCCAGGGGCACTCCCCAGTAGCCGGCCATGACGGTGGCGCCCCGGACGACGATCTCGCCGGTCTGTCCCGGGGGCAGGGTGGTGCCGTCGGGGCCGATGATGCGGACCTGGTCGCCGGGGATGGGCCGGCCCACGGAGTCGGGGTGGGCGGCGTACTCGGCGGGGTCCAGGATGGAGATGCGCTTGCACTCGGTCATGCCGTACATGGAGGCGAAGACCGATCCGGGGAAGGCGTCGAGGAGTTCGGCGGTCACCGCGCGGCCCGGGCGGGCCCCGGTGTTGGTGAACAGCCGGACCCGGGTGGGCCGCCGGTGCTTGCGCTGGAGCAGGGTGAGGATCTGGGCGAGCGAGGGGACCAGCGGGACGACGGTCACGCCGTGCTGTTCGATCACCCGCAGCAGGCCGACGTCGCCGGCGCGTTCGGCCAGCACCAGGGTGCCGCCGGTCAGCGCGCACAGCAGCGCCTGGTAGAGGCCGTAGTCGAAGGAGAGGGGCAGCCGGCACAGCACCACGTCGTCGGCGCGGTAGCCGAGGCAGGCGTTGATGGCGTCCAGGGAGGCCAGCATCTGCCGGTGCGGGCAGATCACGCCCTTGGGGCGGCCGGTGGTGCCGGAGGTGTAGATCAGCACGGCCACGGCGTCGTCGCCGGTGCGGGCCGTGAAGTCGTCGGCGGGGGTGCCGAGGACCTCCTGCCAGGCGCGGGCCGGCTCGACGGTGCGCCGGGCCCGCCGGCCGGCGCCGGGCGGGCAGATGGCGAGGGCCGCGGAGCAGTCGCCGACGATGTGGTCGAGCTGGATGTCCGTCAGGCCGGGGTGCACGGGAACGAAGACCGCGCCGATGCGCAGGGTGGCGTAGAAGAGGGCGAGAAACGAGCGGTCGTTGCCGCCGGCGTGGACGACCCGGTCCCCGGGCGTGACGCCCTGGGCGCGCAGCCAGCCGGCGGCCCGGTCCACGGCCAGGCCGAGTTCGCGGTAGGTGACGGGGCCGTCGGAGTCGACGACGGCCGGGTGGTCGCCGCGGTCGGCGCGGCGGTGGGCGAGGAGGTCAGACACCGGCATGGGCGGGTTCCTCCTTCCGGGCGGCCGGGGCGGCCGGGGCCGCCGGGGCCTCGGTGTCCGCAGCGGGGGTGGTCGGGGCGGTGGCGGTCGGAGTGACGGGGGTCGGGGCGGTGTGAGTCGGGGCGGTGGCGGTCGGGGTGGCGAGGGTCGGGGCGGTGTGAGTCGGGGCGGTGGCGGTCGGGGTGGCGAGGGTCGGGGCGGTGGTGGTGAGCCGGGCGTGGACCTTGCCGATGTCGCGGGCGGAGCCCACGGGCAGGACGGCGAGCTCGGGGTGTTGGCGGCGGAGGATGGCGGTGAGGGTCTTGGCCGGGGGCAGGGACACGGTCAGCCCGGGCGCGAGCCGGGCGAGGCCGAGCAGGCACAGGTTCCAGCGCACCGGCCGTACCACCTGCTCGACCAGCCGGCGGCGGATCACCTCGGGGGTGGCGAGCACCTCGCCGTCCGCGTTGGACAGCAGCAGCCCGCGGGGCGGTGCGAAGCGGGTGGCCTCGGCCGCGGCGGCGAAGGCCTGCCGCGCGGACTCCATGTACGGGGTGTGGAAGGCGCCGGCGACCGCCAGCGGCTTGACGGTGGCGCCGGGCGGGGGCGCGGCGGCCAGCCGTTCGAGGTCCGCCGTGAGCCCGGCGGCGACGATCTGGCCGGGGCCGTTGAACGTGGCGGCGGTCAGGCCGAGTCCGGCGATCCGGGCCAGCACCTCGGCCTCGGTCCCGCCGACCACGGCCGCCATCGAGGTGGGCGCCTCGGCGCAGGCGGCGGCCATCGCACGGCCGCGGATCGCCGCCAGCCGTACGGCGTCCACGGGTGTGAGGACGCCGGCGTACACGGCCGCGGTGAGTTCGCCGACGGAGTGGCCGGCCGCCACCACGGTCCGGCCGGCCGCGGCCGGGGCCAGCGCCTCGTGCGCCAGCACGCCCTGGGCCACCAGCAGGGGCTGGGTGTGCTCGGTCCGGGCGATCTCGGCGGCCGGGGCCCGGGTGCCGAGGTGGACCAGGTCCACGTCCGCGGCCTCCGACCAGGCCCGTACGCGCTCGGCGTACACCGGGTCGCGCAGCCAGCCGGCCAGCATGCCGGGGGTCTGGGAACCCTGGCCCGGCGCGATAATTGCGAACATATGTCCTATCCCCCTTTCGTGTCGAGTACCTGTCGCGCGGCGCTGGGCCGGAGGGCGGCGGTACGGCGGTGCGGTGTGAGCGGTGCGAACGGTGCGGTGTGGGGGGAGGCGGGCGGTGCGGGCGGTGCGGTGGTGGGGGCGGTGCGGTGGTGAGGTGAGCGGTGGGCGGTACGGGCCCGGACGGGTGCGGGTCCCGACGCGTGCGGGCGCGGACGGGTGCGGGACCCGATGACGTGCGGGCGCGGACGGGTGCGGGACCCGATGACGTGCGGGCGCGGACGGGTGCGGGACCCGATGGGCGCGCGGCCCCGGGCGGCCGTTACTGCCGGCCGGTGCTCTTCGCGAACCGGCGGACCGCCATGAAGGAGAAGCCGGCGAACCAGGCGACGATGTTGACCACCGCGCCCGTCAGGCTGCAGTGCTCGCCGCTGAAGGTGTAGCCCTCGGTGAGCCAGTAGCGGGCGAGGGTGGAGACGCCGTACATCGGCGTGTACCGCGAGATCTCCAGCATGGTGCCGCTGAGCGGGATGAAGAGGTTGCCGAGGAAGGCGAGCGCGGTCATGGTCAGGCCGGGCATGTGCATCACGACCTCGGGCTTCAGGGCGAGACCCAGCGCGATGCCGAGCGCGGCGAACACCCCCGCCCCCAGCCAGGCCACCAGCAGGGACGTCACCCACACCTTGGCGTCGGCGTGCGCCCCCGTGACGGCGCCGAGGACCCCGACGATGGCGACCGGCACGGCCGCCATGACCACCGAGCACACCACCTTGACGAGCAGGTACCCGGGCGGGGCGAGCGGCGTCAGCGCGATGGTGCGCATCCAGCCGGCGGACTTCTCCACCGAGATGGTGGCGGCCGAACTGGTCGCGGCCATCGCCGCGCCGTACACGGCGAGGCCGATCATCATCCAGGCGGCGAAGTTGCCGTGCGGCACGGACCCGTGGGCCGGCGCGGTGCGGAACAGGGCGAGGTAGAGGACCGCCGGGAGGAGCAGGGTGAAGATCGTCGTCTGGCGGTTGAAGCGGCGGCGCAGCTCGTAGCGGACGAAGGTCGGGTTGACGCCGCTGAAGGCCGAGGTGCGCGGGGTGCGGGCGGGGGCGGCGGCCGGCGCGGTCGCGGTGGTCATCGCGGGCCCTCCTGGGCGGTGGTACGGCCCTGGTGGGTGAGGGCCATGAAGGCCTCCTCCAGGCTGCGCGGGGCGACCTCGATCTCGGTGGCCGAGGTCCGCGTCACCAGCAGCCGCAGCAGGGCGTCGGAGTCGGTGGCGTCGAAGTAGTGGCGCTCGCCGCGGACCGTGCAGGAGCGCACCTGCGGGGAGGCGGCCACGGCCTGGGCGTCGTGCGGGCTGATCAGGGCGGAGACGGTACGTCCGCTGATGGCGGCGCGCAGGGACGAGGCCGAACCGTCGGCGACCACCCGGCCGCGGTCCACCATCACCACACGGTCGGCGAACTGGTCGGCCTCCTCCATGTAGTGGGTGGCGAACATGACGGTCATGCCGCGCTCGGCGTCCTCCCGGACGGTGGCCCAGAACTCCCGGCGGGCGGCGACGTCCATGCCGGCCGTCGGCTCGTCCAGCACCAGGAACTCCGGGTCCGACAGCAGCGCGACGGCGAACCGCAGCCGCTGCTGCTCACCGCCGGAGCACTCGGCGACCCGCCGGTGGCGCAGTGCGGTGATGCCGGCCCGGGCCATGACCTGCTCGACGTCGGCGCCGGAGTGCAGCGAGCCGAGCATGCGCACGGTCGCCTCGACCGTCAGGTCGGGCAGCAGCCCGCCCGACTGCAGCACCGCGGCCACCTGCCCGGCGCGCACCGCGAGCTGCGGCGCCCGGCCGAACAGCTCCACCTGGCCGGAGTCGGGACGGGTGAGTCCCAGCAGCATGTCGATGGTGGTCGTCTTGCCGGCGCCGTTCGGCCCGAGGAAGGCCACGACCTCGCCGCGCCGGATCCGCAGATCGAGCCCGTCGACGGCGGTGAACTCCTCGCCCTTGGCGTTGGTGAAGCGCTTGACGACCGAGCTGAGCACGGCGGCATCCGGGGACGTCACCTCCCTCGCTGCCGGCCGGGATTGCGTGTCCATCAGCATCTTGAGTCCTCACCATGTCCGTGGCCGCTTGGCGGGCCGTGTATCTGGCGAGAACCAATCTCCCGTGCCGCACTATCGCCGCGGCCCGGCGCCGCTACGGGCCGGCTATCGAAGACCTATCGGGGGCCGCGCGGCCTACGCGTTCCGGGCCGCCCGACGCCTCGGGGGCGGCCACCGCCGCCCGGGCCGGCGCCCGCCGCGCACGGCGGGTACGCCCTCGCCCGCGCCGCCGCTCTGACCGAAAACCCGCGGCGCACACGCGGCGCACCCCGGCGCGTCATGGGGGCTCCCGGGTGCGCCATGGGTGCGCCAGGGTGCTCCCGGGCGCGGGCGCACGCGGGGATCGTAGGGGGCCCGCACGTCGGGGGGTGGTTCCTGCTCGCGGCCCGGGACGGCGCGTCCGTGGCCTCGCGGGTACGGTTCGGCACGTCCGCGACCTCGCGGGTGCGGCTCAGGGAGCGTCCGCCACCTCGCGGGTGCGGCTGAGCGCGTCCGCGACCTCGCGGGTGCGGGGATGGGCGGCGCCCTGGACGCGGGCCATGTCGGCGAGGAGGGCGGTGAGTACGGCGGTCGCCTCGGCCTCGCGGCCGACGTGGTGCAGCAGTTCGGGCCGCTGCTGACGGGTGCGCAGCGCGCGGGGGTGATCGGGGCCGAGGACCCGGTCGACGGCGGGCTGGAGCGCGGCCAGTTCCGTCGACGCCGCGGCCGCGTCGCCGGCCGGCCCGTGCCAGTAGGCGAGGTTGACCCGGTACGTCAGCGTGGTCGGATGGTCGGCGCCGAGCGCCCGCTCCGCCTCCCGCGCCGCGAGCGCGAACTCCTCGACCGCCCGCCCGCGTTCCCCGGCCGGCCCCTGCCAGTAGGCGAGGTTGACCCGGTACGTCAGCGTGGTCGGATGGTCGGCGCCGAGCGCCCGCTCCGCGTCCCGCGCCGCGAGCGCGAACTCCTCGACCGCGCGCCCGCGTTCCCCGGCCGGCCCCTGCCAGTAGGCGAGGTTGTGGCGGGCCACCAGGGTGTCCTGGTGCAGCCGGCCGAGGGCGGCCTCCAGCCCGGCCACCGCCCTGGCGTGCGCGTCGACCGCGGCGGTGTCACCGGCCTCGCCGGACCAGCGCCCGAGGTCGGCGAGGGCGTTCAGGGTGACCGGGTGCGCGGGGCCGAGCCGCCGCTCCAGCGCCACGACGAGCCCGGTGCAGGCGTCCCGCGCGCCGGCCGCGTCCCCGGTCAGACCACGGCACAGGGCCGCGAGGCCGCGTGCGTCGGTGACCAGCGGGTGGTCGGGGCCCAGCTCCCGCGCCGCCCGGGCGGCGGGTTCCGTCAGCCGGTCCCGGGCGGTGGCCGCGGCGCCCGCCTCCATCTCGCAACGGGCCCCGTGCAGCCGCGCCCTGATCGTGAACCTCCCCTTCCTGCTGTGACCGCCCGGGCCGGCCCGGCGGCCAGGACCGTCCCGACGCCGCGGCGGCCCGGGGGCGCGCGGCCCGGCGGCCCCGCGACCCAGCGGCCTTGCCGCCCGGCGGCCCGCTCAGGTCTCCCTCTGCGGCACGTACTCCGCCTCGGACAGTCCGAAGGTCCAGGCGACGCCCTCCTTGGCCGTCCGGGTCCGGGGCGGCACGCGCAGCCAGTAGGTGCGATGGGTGCCGTCCGGCTCGGGCGTGGAGTTGACCACCTCGACCATCACCAGCGGCTCGTCCCCCTCCAGTTCGATCCGCCACAGCACCCCGGCCTCGTCGCGCTGCACGGGCTCCGCGCCGGACTCCTCCAGATACCGCTCGTAGCCGTAGTGCTCGAGCATCACGCGGCGCAGCTCGGCGTTCTCCTCCTCGCGTATGCGCCGCGGGGTGAGGGCCGCGAGACCGCCGAGGAACTCGCCGGGCACCGGCATGCCGTGCCAGGCGTGCAGCGCGAAGCCGTCCGGGAAGGCGAGCGCGGGTCCGTCCCCGCGGTGCAGCCGCCCGGCCTCGTCACGGCGCAGTTCCACGGGGCGTTCCGCGACGATCGCCGTCCTCTCGTACGGCCACCACCAGCCGGCCGCGCGGGCGACCGCGGCGATGCCCCGCAGTTCCTCCCAGCCGTCCCGGCCGTCGAAGGCGGCCAGCCAGGCGGCGTCGTGCTGGCCGAGGACCGCGTCGAGGAGCACGAGCCGCACCGCCTCCTCATCCGCCGCGCCCGGCCCGCTCGCCGTACCCGCTCGGTCCACCGCGCCCGGCCCGCTCGCCGTACCAGCCGCATCCCCCGTCTGCGCACCGTCCCCGGTACGCGTCTCGTCCCCTGCACGCGTCCCGTCCCCCGGCGCGGCGGCCACTGTCTCGACCACGCCGGTCCGGATGCGTTCGGCGAGCGCGGTCGTGCCGGGCCACAGCGCCGCGCCCGTCAGGGCCCAGTGCCCGGCCCAGCCGGCCGGCCCGAGCCCGGCGCAGACACGCTCCCGCGCGGCGGCCCACGGCCGGGAGCGCACCTCGTCGCGGACGCTGCGGCCGGCCCTGCCGTCGGCGGTGAGCCGTGCGGCCAGCAGCGCCCCCGCCCGGGGCGAGCCCACCCAGACGATCTCCCCCGGTTCCGGCAGGCCCGCCAGCCGGTAGGCCAGGCGCACGCCCTCCTCCGCCGCCGCGCGGTCCGCCGGGCCGGTCGCCGCGGCCACCTCGCGCCACGCCCCCGTCACCTCCGACGCCCCCGCCGCCTCCGCCGCCTCCGCCTCCGCCGCCTCCGCCGCCTCCGCGTCCGTCGCCGTACCCGCCGGCGCCGTCCCCACGGTCGGCGTCCCCACGGTCGGCGTCCCCACGGTCGTCGTCCCCACGGTCGTCGTCATCGTCGCTCTCCCCCGATTCCTCAGTCCGCCACGACGCGTACCGCGCCGGGCACGTACTCGCGCTGCCGCACCACCCGGTACCAGCCCTTGGGCAGCGGTATCGCCGCGTGCTCCTCGTGCACCACCCGGCCGCCGTCCGGGAGATGGAGGTAGGCGGCGCCGAACGGCCCGGTCTCCCGGACCAGCGTGCCCGGTCCGACCACCGCGTGGGCGTGCCCGGTGACCTCGCCGAGCGCCAGGACGAGCCGCCCCCGGGCGTCCCGCGGCCGCCGCGGCAGCCGGTCGGTGCCCGGTGGCACGGCCGCCTCGGCGACGGGCACGATCAGGACGTCCCCCTGCCGGTACATACGTGTCTCCCTCCGCCGTCGGCATCGCGCCGACCCGATGCCCACGAAGCTACGCGGGGGGTCTGACAACGCCCCCCACCAGGCGTTGTGCCGCCGTGACCACGGCATCGGCGGTCCCCGGACGGCCCGTTGTCGGTGGGGCTTGGTACAACTCTTCGCGCGAGCACAACGCCGCGACCGCCCACCTCAGGAGGCCCACGACATGTCCGACGTCGCTGCCCATCTGCGCGAGCTGCACGGCCTCCCGGCCTTCGACTTCCCGCCGCCCGGGGACGGGCGGGAACTGCCGGAGGCGGGCGCCGTGGCCTGGCGGCTGGCCGTCGACCCCTACGGCGACGGCCCGGAGGAGTTCGGCGACCTCTGGGACCGCTTCTTCGGCTCCGTGGACCCCGCCGGCGTCCGCGCGCTGATCGTGGGCCAGTGGGGCGAGCCTTACGACAACGACTCGCGCGTCGTCGTCCAGCGCCTCGTGGACGCCCGTGACCGGCTGACGAACCTTCGGGCGGTGTTCATCGGCGACCTGGAGCAGGAGGAGGCGGAGATCTCCTGGATCGAGCAGGACGACGTGACACCGGTCCTCGACGCCTATCCGCGCCTGGAGGAGTTCGGCGTGCGCGGTGGCACCGGGCTGCGCTTCCCCGCCGTGCGCCACAAGCACCTGCGCACCCTGTGCTTCGAGGCCGGCGGCCTGCCCGGCGAGGTGGTGCGCGGAGTGGCGGCCAGTGAACTGCCCTCGCTGGAGTACCTCGAGATGTGGCTGGGCGTCGAGGAGTACGGCGGTGACGCGACCGTGGCCGACCTCGAACCGATCCTGGCCGGCGGCCGGTTCCCCGCCCTGCGCCATCTCGGCCTGCGCAACAGCGAGATACAGGACGAGATCGCCGCCGCCGTGGCCGCGGCGCCGGTGGTCGCACAGCTGAAGTCGCTGGACCTGTCCCTCGGGGTGCTCACCGACGAGGGGGTCGCGGCACTGCTCGGCGGGCAGCCGCTCAGCCACCTCACCTGGCTGGACCTCCACCACCACTTCGTCAGCGACCCGGTGGCCGACCGCCTGCGGGCGGCGCTCGAGCCCTCCGGCGTGGAGGTCGACCTGTCCGAGCGGGGCGACGAGGACGAGTGGGACGGCGAGATCCACCGCTACACCGCCGTGGCCGAGTGAGCGGCGCGCGATGACCCTCGCGGAACCCCCCGGCAGCGGCGCGCGGTTCGCCGTCGTCGGCAACCCGGAGAACCGGCGCACGACGCTGTTCGCCCGCGCCGTGCGCGCGGCGGGGCACCCGGCGCCGCGCGTGCTCGCCTGGCGGGAGGTGCTGCGCGGCCGGTACGCCTTCGCGCCCGGCGAGTTCGTACGCATCGACTCCCCCGGCGAGAACGCGGAGGTCGACCGGCTGCTGCGGGGCGCCGACGACCCGGCCCGGGTGGAGGGCACGGCCCTGTGGTACCGCCGCTTCACCGCGGCGGTCCGCGAGGTGGCGGACGCGGCCGGCCGGGCGGGCGCGGTGGTGTCGGCCGATCCGGAGGACGTCGCGGTGATGTTCGACAAGCGGCGCTGCCACGCCCGGCTCACCGCCGCGGGCGTCCCGGTCCCCCCGGCGCTGACCGGGCCGGTCGGCGGCTGGACGGACCTGCGGCGGCGACTGGCCGAGGCGCGCCTGGCGCGGGCGTTCGTGAAGCCCGCGCACGGTTCGTCGGCCTCCGGGGTGGTCGCGCTCACGGTGGCCGGTCCGGGCCGGGTCAGGGCCACGACCTCCGTGGAGCTGACGCCCGACGGCCGGCTGTTCAACTCGCTGCGGGTGCGCCACTACACCTCCGAGCGCGAGGTGGCCGCCCTGGTGGACCGGCTGGCCCCGGACGGGCTGCACGTCGAGCGGTGGCTGCCCAAGGCCGCGCAGGCCGGCCGGGCCGCCGATCTGCGGGTGGTCGTCGTCGCCGGGCGCGCCACGCACGCCGTCGTACGGACCAGCCGGCACCCCATGACCAATCTGCACCTGGGCGGCGCGCGCGGTGACCTGGACGCGGCCCGCGAGGCGATCGCGGCGGCCGGCGGCAGCCTCGGCCAGGCGCTGGAGACCGCGGAGCGGGCGGCGGCCTGCTTCCCGGGCACGCCGTGCGTCGGCGTCGACGTGCTGCCCGGCACCCGCTGGCGGCGCTTCACCGTCGGCGAGGTCAACGCCTTCGGCGATCTGCTGCCCGGCCTGACCGGCCTGCCCGGCAGCGGCGCCGAGGGCCTGGACACCTACGCCGCGCAGGTCGCCGCCGTACCGGCCGTGACCGCGTCCGTGACCACGGCCGAGGCCCGCCCGCACCCCGCACGAGGAACACGAGGAACACCCGCATGACCGCGCCGACCGACATGCACATCGACACGAGCATCGACGTGGACATCGACATGAACGAGGTCGTGGGCAGCCACGACATCCTGCTGGTCACCCTGGACACCCTGCGCTACGACGTGGCGCAGGAGCTGGCCGCGGCCGGCCGCACCCCCCACCTGGCCCGGCACCTGCCCGGCGGGCGCTGGGAGCGCCGGCACGCCCCCGGCAGCTTCACCTACGCCTCCCACCAGGCGATCTTCGCGGGCTTCCTGCCGACCCCGGCCTCGCCGGGCCCGCATCCGCGGCTGTTCGCCGCCCGTTTCGCCGGCAGCGAGAGCACCGCGGACGGCACCTTCGTCCACGACACCCCCGATCTGGTGTCGGGGCTGGCCGCCGCCGGCTACCGCACCGTCTGCATCGGCGGCGTCGGCTTCTTCAACAAGCAGGGGCCGCTGGGCTCGGTCCTGCCCGGACTGTTCCAGGAGAGCCACTGGGAGCCGGAGTTCGGCGTCACCTCGCCCACGTCCTTCGAGGCCCAGGTGGCCCGCGCCGAGAAGGTCGTCGCCGGACTCGGCCCCGAGCAGCGCCTGTTCCTCTTCGTCAACGTGTCGGCGCTGCACCAGCCCAACTGGTTCCACCTGCCCGGCGCCACCCGCGCGGCGGGCGACTCGCGGGACACCCACGCGGCGGCCCTGGAGTACGTGGACCGGCACATGGGGCGGCTCCTGGAGGCCGTCGCCGGCCGCGGCCCGTCCTTCGTGATCGTCTGCTCCGACCACGGCACCGCGTACGGCGAGGACGGCTACACCGGTCACCGCATCGGCCACGACGTCGTCTGGACCGTGCCCTACGCCCACTTCTTCCTCGACTCCTCCCGCGAGGCCCGATGACCCTCACCGAAGCGGCGGCCCCGCCGGCCGTCCGCCCCTACCAGCACTACGTCTACGCCTATCCGCACAAGACGGCCTACCGGCCGCTGCGCCGCGCGGAGGCGTCCCTGCGCGCGCTGTGGGCCGGCGAGCCGAAGGACGCCCTGTCCCTCTACTTCCACATCCCCTTCTGCGAGGTCCGCTGCGGCTTCTGCAACCTGTTCACCCGCATCGGCGCGCCGGACGGCCTGACCACCGCCTACCTGGACGCGCTGGAGCGGCAGGCCACCGCGGTCCGCGACGCGCTGGGCGACGGCGCGCACTTCGCCAACGCGGCCTTCGGCGGCGGCACTCCGACGTTCCTCGAGGCCGCCGAGCTGGAGCGGCTGTGCGACCTGGCCGAGCGCGGCCTGGGCGCCGACCTGGCCGCGATCCCGCTGTCCGTGGAGGCCTCGCCCGCCACGGCGACCGCCGACCGCCTGTCCGTGCTGGCCGCGCGCGGCACCACACGGCTGAGCCTGGGCGTGCAGAGCTTCGACGACGCCGAGGCGCGCGCGGCGGTCCGCCCCCAGCGGCGGCAGGACGTCGAGGCGGCCCTGGCCCGGATCCGCGACACCGCGATCCCCGTCCTCAACATCGACCTGATCTACGGCATCGACGGCCAGACCGAGGACTCCTGGCGCCGCTCCCTCGACGCGGCGCTCGCCTGGCGGCCCGAGGAGCTGTACCTCTACCCCCTCTACGTCCGCCCGCTGACCGGGCTCGGCCGGCACCGCGCCCCCGAGACCGGCGCCGCACCGGCCGGACAGGCGACGGGGCGCGCCCCGCAGACGAACGCGCAGAGGAACCAGCGGGGCGACGCGCAGTGGGACGAACAGCGGCTGCGGCTGTACCGCCACGGCCGCGACCACCTCCTCGCGCACGGCTACGAGCAGGTCTCCATGCGCATGTTCCGCCGCGCGGACGCCCCCGCGACCGGCGGGGAGGACTACGCGTGCCAGACCGACGGCATGGTCGGCCTGGGCTGCGGCGCCCGCTCCTACACCTCCGCGCTGCACTACTCCTTCGACTACGCCGTCGACATGCGCCGCATACGCGGCATCGTCGACGACTACACCGCCCGCGGCGCCGAGGACTTCCGGCACGCCGACTTCGGCTGGTGGATGGACGCCGACGAGGCCCGGCGCCGCCATCTGCTGCAGTCGCTGCTGCAGGCCGAGGGCATGTCCGTGGCGGACTACCGGGCGCGTTTCGGCAGCTCCCCACTGGAAGACTTCGCCGCCGAGCTGGGCCGGTTCGGCGACCGGGGCTGGCTGGACGGCTCCGCGGGCGAGGACGTGCTGCGGCTGTCCCCGGAGGGGCTGGCGTACTCCGACGCGCTGGGCCCGGAGCTGTTCTCCGCCGCCGTGCGCACGCGTATGGCCGCCTACGAACTCAAGTGACGGAGCCCCGCATGGACCTGACGATCCTCTACCGCGGCCCCCTGGCCTCGTGCGACTACGACTGCCCGTACTGCCCCTTCGCCAAGCGCCGGGACAGCCGCGCCGAGCTGACCGCGGACCGCGCCGCGCTGGAGCGCTTCGCCGGCTGGGCGGCCGCGCAGCGGGAGGACCGCCTGTCCGTGCTGTTCACCCCGTGGGGCGAGGGCCTGGTGCGGTCCTGGTACCGGCGCACGCTCACGGAGCTGAGCCGGCTGCCGCACATCGGCCGGGTGGCGATCCAGACCAATCTCAGCTGCCGTACCGACTGGCTGTCCGGCGCCGACCTGGACACCCTCGCCCTGTGGTGCACCTTCCACCCGGGGCAGACGCCCTACGACCGCTTCCTGGCGAAGTGCCACGACCTGGCCGCCCGCGGCGTCCGCCACAGCGTCGGCGTCGTCGGCCTGCCCGGACACCTGGAGCACGCCCGCCGGCTGCGCGCCGACCTGCCCGCCCACGTGTACCTGTGGGTCAACGCGGCCGAGGGGCACACCTACACCGACGCCGAGGCCGGCGAGTGGACGGCGCTCGACCCGCTGTTCCCGTACAGCCGCCACCCGCACCGCAGCGCCGGCCTGCCGTGCCGGACCGGCGAGTCCGTGGTCTCCGTGGACGGCGACGGGACCGTGCGCCGCTGCCACTTCGTCAAGGCGGAGCTGGGCAACCTCTACGACGGCTCCTACCGGCGGGCCCTGCGCCCCCGCCCCTGCCCGCTGGCCGTGTGCGACTGCCACATCGGCTACGTCCACCTGGAGACCCTGCCCCTGTACGACGTGTTCGCCGGCGGAGTGCTGGAACGCGTCCCCGCGGACCCGCCCGGCGCCGCTCACTCGGACACCGTGAGCCTGTCCTCCGCCGTCCGCACCCCGAGCCGTTCCTGCTCCTCCTCGACGATCCTGCGGGCCAGCTCCGCGTCGGACACGTCGACGGCGTCCGGGGTGGCCTCGGCGACGGCGCTGCGGCGGGCGTAGGCGTCGAACAGGCGGGTCTTGTCCTCCAGCAGCCGCAGCAGCCGCTCGTCCACTCCCCCGGTGGACAGCAGGCGGTGCACGCTGACCGGCCTGACCTGTCCCATGCGGTGGGCGCGGGCCACCGCCTGGTGTTCCAGGGTGGGTTTGATCTGCGGCTCGCACAGGACGACCACGGAGGCGGCCTGCAGGTTCAGGCCGATGCCCGCCGCCTGGATCTGCGCCAGGAGCACCGCGGGACCGTCGGCGGCGGCGAAGTCGTCGACGATCCGCTGCCGCCGCCCGGCGGGCACGCTGCCGGTGAGCGGGCCGAACACCGCGGGTGTGCCGGCCGACGGCCCGGCGAGTGCCTCCCCCACCGTGGACAGGACGTCCCTGAAACAGGAGAAGACCACGGTCTTCTGCCCGTTCTCACCGGCCTCCCGGACGATCTCCCGCAGCCGTTCCAGCTTGGCCGACTTGCCGGGACGCGCGTACGCGGCCCGGCGCATCGCCATGAAGTTGCCGGCCCGCACGGCCTCCCCGTACGCCTCCTCGTCGGACGCGCTCGGCTCCTCCCACTCGTCGGTGTGCTGGAGCGTGGGCAGTTCGGTCAGCACGTCCACCTGGTTGCGCCGCAGGTAGACGGGGGCGACGGCCTTGCGGAAGCCGACCGGCCCGGCGGGCGCCTCCCGCTCGTCCAGGGCGGCCGCCACCCGGGGATCGAGCATCCCCACCAGGTTGCGGAACTCCACGACCCTGTTCTCCATCGGGGTTCCGGTCATGAACAGCGCCCGCTCGCAGCGCTCCGCCCAGACGGCGACCGCCTGCGACCGCTTGGCCTTCGGGTTCTTCACGCAGTGGGCCTCGTCGACGACGAGCAGCCCGACCTCCCCCGCGCCCGGTGCGGGAAAGCCCCGCAGCGCGTCGAACGTGGTGACGGCGACCCCGCCGCGCCGCCGCCACTCGGCGAACGCGTCCTGCCGGCCGGGACCGTGCAGCACCGCGACGCGCAGGGCGCTGCGGGCCTCCACCTCCCGTGTCCAGTTCACCAGGACGCTCGCCGGGCAGACGACCATGAAGCGGGTCAGTCCCCGCGCGGCCAGATGCGCCAGCACGGCGATCGCCTGGATCGTCTTGCCGAGACCCATCTCGTCGCCGAGCATCACCTTGCGCTGCGCCAGCGCGAACCGTGCGCCAAAAGCCTGGTAGCCGCGCAGGGAGACCCGCCGCCGCGAGTCGTCGAGGTGCTGGCCGCGCACCCGCTCGGCGACCTCCTCCGGCAGGAACCCCTCGGAGGCGGCGGCGTCCGGCCGCCGCCCGGAGACCTCCGCGAGCAGGCTGTAGTACTCGGCCGAGCGGAGTTCGAAGTCCACCCAGGCGGCGATGTCCCCGGCGGGCCCCCGCAGCAGGTCGACCGACGCCTGGGCGAACAGCCCGGGCAGGTCCGCCCGCTCCGCCTCGTCCACGAGCGCCCGGATCTCCGCGACCGCCGCGAGCGCCCGGGCGCGTCTGCTCCCGACCGCCACGGCCATCCGCAGACGTCCGGCGGCGGGCCTGGCGTCGGCCAGCAGCGGCACCAGCCGCTGCGACAGCGCGACGGCCCGGTCGACCGCGCGGCGGGCGTCCGGACCGGCCTCCACCAGCACGTGCAGCGCCCTGACCAGCGCGGTGGTGTCCGGCTCGGGCCGGTCCACGTCGATGTGGACGGCCACGGTCTCGTGCGCGGCCTCCTCGAGCCGGCGGGCGGCGGCGAGCATGTGGTCGGCGGTGCGCTGCCCGACCCCGGGGATCTGCCGCAGCCGGTAGGCGCCCGCGTCGAGCACGCTGCCCACCGTGCGCAGCCCGCTCCGCTCGACGCTCGCGAGCCGCAGCCGTCCCTCGGTGACGTCCTGCAGCCGGGCGACGGGAATGGCCTCCAGCTCGCGCCGCACCGCCGCGTCCTGGATCGGCCGCAGCGCCTCCCGTACGGCCTCGACGACCCGTTCGTGGTCACCCACCAGCGCCCGAGCGGCCTCGTACAGCAGCGTTCCCCCGGCGACCGCCTCCCGCTCCGCACGCCCCACGCGCCCACCCCTTCCTGCCCGTCCCCGCATACTGCCACCACCCGCCCGGTCCGGGCGGTGGCTGTCCGTCCCTTCAGGGGCCACAGGTTGCGGGCACCTCCGCATCGCACCCTCGTCACCCGCGCGCCGGCTTCCGCCTGCCGAACAGCCAGGCGTCGAAGAGCCCGGTCAGGTCCTTCCCGGACCTGGCCTCGCACAGGGCGATGAACTGCCGGGTGTCGGCGTTGCCGTGCCGGTGCTGCCGGGTCCAGGCCCGGAGAATGCCGAAGAAGGCCTGGTCGCCGACGGCCTCGCGCACCTTGTGCACGACCATCGCGCCCCGTCCGTAGACGGGCGGATCGGAGAGGCGCTGCGCGCTGGGCGGATCGGCCGGCGGGAAGGCCCAGATGCCCTCGCTCTCGGGGTCCGTCCCGTCGTAGAAGTCCTCGAAGATCTCACCGGCGCTCCTGTCGCCCCGCTCCTCCTCCCAGAGCCACTCCGCGTAGGTGGCCAGCCCCTCGCTGAGCCAGATGTCCTTCCACGCGCGCGGGGTGACGGAGTTGCCGAACCACTGGTGCGCCAGCTCATGCACGAGCAACGGCGCGTCGGGCGCCTCGCCGAAGTAGGGCTTGGTCTGGGTCTCCAGGGCGTAGTCCAGCCCGGGCAGGTGGTCGACGACGGCACCGGCCGAGGAGAAGGGGTAGGGACCGAACTTTCCGCTCGCCCAGTCCACGATCTCGGGCACCAGCTCCGGGACGCGGGCGGCGTCCTCGGACTCGTCCGGGTCGACGGCGACGTGGACGGGCAGGCCGTCGTGGGTCCGGCCCTTGTGGATTTCGAAGTGCCCGACGGAGACATGGGCGACGTAGCCGGCCATGGGCTCCGCGGTGCGCCAGTGCCGGGTCACCGTGCCGCCGTTGTCCTCCTCCTCGACCAGCTCACCGTTGCCGACCACGTCGTAGGCGTCGCCGTCCTCGTCCTTGGGCACCGTGACCGTGATGTCGTAGGTGGCCTTGTCCGAGGGGTGGTGGTTGCCCGGGAACCAGGTCATGGACCCGCTCGGCTGGCCCAGGGCCGCCGAGCCGTCGTCGGTCTCGATCCAGCCCTCCCGGCCGCCGTCGTCACTCCCGAGGGTGCGCGGGGTGCCGTCGTAGGTGACGACGGTCCTGAACGTCTCGCCGTCGCGCACGGTCGCCGCCGGCGTCACGAGCAGCTCGTCCCCTTCACGGGCCACTTGGGCCCTCTCCCCCTGCACCGCGGCGGTGCGCACCCGCAGCCCCGACAGATCGAGGTCGAAACGGCTCAGGTCCTGGGTGGCCCGCGCCGTGATGACCGCCGTGCCCTTCAGGTGGTTGGTCTCCGGCACGTAGTCCAGCGTCAGCCCGTAGTGCGCCACGTCGTAGCCACCGTTGCCGAGGCCCGGGAAGAGCCGGTCGCCCACGCCGGCCGCTCCGTACCGCGCGTCCTCGGCGGCACGCTCCCCCGAGGTGCAGCCGGCGCAGGACGTCGCCATGACCAGGAGCAGGGCAGTGACCGGAGCCCAGCGTCTCATCTCGTGTCTCCCCTCGATCGCACGACGCGAGAGGTCAGAAAGCCTGGGCCGCCTTTCGGTTGCCTCAGAACCGGTCAAACTCCGTCTCCCGCGACCGGTCACGGTCCGTCTCCCCTGCGGCATGAACCCGACGCGCGGGCGCACTTCTGAAGGACGCGGGTTCATGGTGCTGCTGACCGCGCACCGGCTGTCCACCGTCACCTCGGCCGACCACCTGGTGCCGCTCGCGCACGGCAAGGTCAGGGACCGCGGCCGGCGTGCGACGAACTGCTGGACTGGGACGAGCTGTACCGGGATCTGTCCGCCACCCAATCGGGCGCCCCGGGCGCCAATGAGCCGCGCCGCGCACCTGTAGCGGTGAGCGTCCGCTGACGGCGACCCCACGCGCCCCCACGGCAGCGGCCCCCGCGGAGGACACCGAGGCCGGCGAGCACATCCCGGTGGGGACGCGGGACGGCAGCCGGCTCACGCTGACCGTGGACGGCGAGGAAGCCGTGATCGACCCGGCGAAGGGCCGGCTGACCCGCCGCTCGTTCCGCGTCGACGTACGGCACGGCGGCCGCTCGTGGCGGCTGGTGCCGGACTCCATCCCCGGCAGCCGGCTGCTGCGGGACGAACAGCACATCGGCGACTTCACCTCCGACGGCGACGGGCGGGTCGGGGCGGAGTGGCGGGAGGACACCGAACCGGAGCCACCGCGGCACATATTCGGCTCGGTTGGAAGGAGTCGCGCGGCCGTACCGGACCAGCGCGGAGCAGAGCGCCCCGAGGCTGAGCACGCACAGCACCGTCCGGAGGACGTTCACCGGCACCCAGAGCCAGCGAGGGAAAACGCCGTGAAGACCATGACGAGCAGAGATGCTGCCTCCGCTGGCGTGAGCGTGGCCGAGGTCTTCCACTCCCAGACCGAACCGGTAGGCGCGGCCCGCGAGTTCACGCGTCGAGCCCCCCGCCGACGCCGCCTTGGAGATCGACGACATCGCGCTGTGCGTCTCCGAGTTGGTCGCGAATGCGGTGCAGCACGACACCGTTCTGCCGGATTTCCAGGAATTCGTTCGGACGGTCCGCCCGGACACTGGGGCGGTGTCCTAGCGTTTCCCACTGCACCCGGAGATCTCACGTTGAGCGACAGACGTTCAAAGGTAATGGTTTCATGAGCTTTTTCGACATATTCACCGGTACCAAGCGTCCAAAAGGCGGCGTCGCGCCGCGATCCGTCGACGAGGTCCGGGCGGCGTTGCTCGAAGTCAGCGGGCCGGACACGCCTTATGTTGTACGCGGCGGTGACGCTGAGGGGGCCGATCTGGTTGCGGAATGGCGTATCCGGGATCCGGCCTGGCACACCTTCTTCGCTCGGACCCAGGTGAGCCGGACCCTTCAGATCAGGATGCGCCTGGTCCCGGAGGGCCACGAAGTCCGCGCTGTCGACCGCGAGTGGGAAGTCACCTGGATCGGAAGTATGCCCAGGTTGGCGCTGCCGGCAGAGCAGTCCCGCGGGCAGGTGAAAACGGTCTCCCGGCGCTGGACAGTGGAGCGGGGGGCCGACGGCCGCCTCCAGAGGACGGAGGAGTTCCTCTTCGATTCCGCGGAGCTGAAGACACCCCTGCAAGAGGCGGTCCTCGGCGCGGGGTGGACATGGCGCGGGGTCCTGTTCAAACTGTGACCGCCCCCGCCTGCAACTCAACCTGGCTCCGCCAAGCCTGACCGGGCCGGAGCCCGGCCGCAGCCATCGCCGGGGCGAAGTCCTGTGCCTGACGAGGCAAGCCCCCGAAAGGCCGGAAAGGGCCTCCGACGCAGCCTGAGGCCCTTTTCCAGGCAAAGCCTCAGGTGGCGGCAGACGCGTCGGCTGCAGGACTCGAACGTGCGGCCCAGGCACGCCCGCGGGACGCAGTTACGTCCAGCCGCGATCCAGCCGGCGTGCGGCGAACGACGGATGACGGCAGGTGACGAAGCGTCAGACCATCCAGCGAAATCCAGCCACGGGCACGCGAACGGGGTCGACCCGAATCCGAGCCGACCCCGCCTGACCTGGCGTTTTGCTAATTCGCCGAATCCACGGTAATGCGTGGCTTATACATTGAACCGGAACTCCACCACGTCGCCGTCCTGCATGACGTAGTCCTTGCCCTCCATGCGGGCCTTGCCCTTGGCTCGGGCCTCGGCTACGGAGCCGGTGGCCAGGAGGTCCTCGAAGGAGATGACCTCGGCCTTGATGAAGCCCTTCTGGAAGTCGGTGTGGATCACACCGGCGGCCTCGGGGGCGGTGGCGCCCTTCTTGATGGTCCAGGCGCGGGCCTCCTTGGGGCCGGCCGTCAGGTAGGTCTGCAGGCCGAGCGTGTTGAAGCCGACGCGGGCGAGGGTCGCCAGACCCGGCTCGTCCTGGCCGACGGACTGCAGCAGCTCCAGGGCGTCCTCCTCGTCCAGCTCGGCGAGGTCGGCCTCCAGCTTGGCGTTGAGGAAGATGGCCTCGGCGGGGGCGACCAGGGCGCGCTGCTCGTTCTTGAAGTCCTCGTCGATCAGCTCGTCCTCGTCGACGTTGAAGACGTAGAGGAAGGGCTTGGTCGTGAGCAGGTGCAGGTCGTGCAGGAGTTCCGCGCGCTCGCTGCCCTGGACGATGCCGTGCGCGAAGAGCGTGTCGCCCTTCTCCAGGATCTCCTTGGCCTCCTCGACGGCCTTGACCTTCGGCGCGACGTCCTTCTTGATCCGGGACTCCTTCTGGAGCCGGGGCAGGACCTTCTCGATGGTCTGGAGGTCGGCGAGGATCAGCTCGGTGTTGATCGTCTCGATGTCGTCCTTGGGCGAGACCTTGCCGTCCACGTGCACGACGTTCTCGTCCTTGAAGGCACGGATGACCTGGCAGATGGCGTCGGACTCGCGGATGTTCGCCAGGAACTTGTTGCCCAGGCCCTCGCCCTCGCTGGCGCCGCGCACGATGCCGGCGATGTCGACGAAGTCCACCGTGGCCGGCAGGATCCGCTCCGACTTGAAGATCGAGGCGAGCTGGGCGAGCCGTCCGTCCGGAACGCCCACGACGCCGACGTTGGGCTCGATCGTGGCGAAGGGGTAGTTGGCCGCGAGCACGTCGTTCTTGGTCAGGGCGTTGAACAGGGTCGATTTGCCGACGTTCGGCAGACCGACGATTCCGATCGTGAGCGACACGTTGCGACTTCCCGTACGTGAGGAGACTGGGGGCCAGGCGGCCGATCCACCAGTCTACGGCGTGTCGCGGACCTCCCTCCTCGACGGTTCGCCGTCCGGGCGGGCCGCACGGCCCGGCGTGTCAGATGGCCTATTCAGCACATAAGCAGACCTAGGTTGGTCCAGTGGAGGAACACAGGACGCGACCTCAGCAGCACGGACCGCGACGCGGGCAACGCGGTGAGCGCGGTGGGCCGCCGGTGCCCTCCCAGGGCGCCCGGGCCGCGCCCCGCGGCGCCCGTCCGCCCGCGCGGCCCGCGGAACGCCGCCCCGCCCGGGCAGGGCGCCCGTCCGCCGCCGGTCCAGCCGCCGCCCCGGGGTCACGGCGGCCGGCTCGGCTGCCCAATCCGCGGCTCACGGGGCTCGGGGCGGGGCTGTTCTGCATGGCGGCGATGCTGGGGCTGGGCTGTGTGGACCTGCTGCTGTTCGGCGGGTCGCCGACGGCGTACGGGGTGCTCTTCCTGCCGGTGTGCGTGCTGACCGCGGTGTGGGTGCGCCAGGCCGACCTGCTGACCGCGCCCGTCGTGGCGCCCATCGGTTTCGCCGTCGGGCTGGTCCCGGTGGCCGACGGCGGCGAGGGATTCCTGGGCGAGGTGATGGGCCTGGTCACCACGCTCGCGACGCAGGCCCTGTGGTTGTACGGGGGGACGCTGGCCGCGGGTGCGACGGCACTGGCGCGCCGGGTCGCACTGGGAAGCGTGGACAGGGGGGACGGCAGGCAGGGCAGGGAGGGCAGGACCAGGCGCGGCGGCCCGCCCCAGCGCGGTCGCGACCGGACGCGGTGACCGTCGGGTGGCGGGGACGCCTGGGGCGGGGACACCTGGGCGGGGACGCCGGTCCCAGGGCCGCGCGGCCGACGGTCCCAGGGCCGCCCGGCCGCCGGTCCCAGGGCCGCCCGGCCGCCGATCCGAGGGCCGTCCGATTGCCGATGCCAGGGCCGTGCGCCCGCCGGTCCCAGGGTCGCGCGGCCGCCGGTCCCCGGGCCGCGCGGTGGGCGCGGGCGGGCACGCGGCGGAGCCCGTCGCCCCCGCCGCACCGCCGCCCCGCGCGGGACCGTGTCACCGCCGCGCGAGGCGGCCGCGCCCAGGGGGCTACCGGTGCTCCGAGGCCCGCATCGCCGCTCCCACGATGCCCGCGTTGTTCTGCAACTGGGCGGGGACGATCTCCGCTCTGATGCCCTCGATCAGCGGCAGGAACTTGTGGGACTTGCGGCTGACGCCGCCGCCGATGATGAACAGCTCCGGGGAGAAGAGCATCTCGACGTGGGCCAGGTACTTCTGGACGCGGCGGGCCCAGCGCTCCCAGGTCAGCTCGTGGTCTTCCTTGGCCTTGCTGGAGGCCCGCTTCTCCGCCTCGTGGCCGTCCAGCTCCAGGTGGCCCAGCTCGGTGTTGGACACCAGGACGCCGTCGGTGAACACCGCGCTGCCGATGCCGGTGCCGAAGGTCAGCAGGATCACCGTGCCCCGGCGGTCCCGGCCGGCGCCGAAGTGCATCTCGGCGACGCCCGCCGCGTCCGCGTCGTTGACCACCGTCACCGGCAGGCCGCCCAGCCGCTCGCCGAACAAGGCGCGCGCGTCGGTGTCGATCCAGCTCTTGTCGACGTTGGCCGCCGTGCGCACCGTGGAGCCGCCGGTGACCACGCCGGGGAAGGTCAGGCCGACCGGGCCCGTCCAGCCGAAGTGCTCGACGACGTCCTTCACGCCGTCGGCCACTCCCTGGGGGGTCGCCGGGTGCGGGGTGAGCACCTTGTACCGCTCCTGGGCCAGGTCGCCCTTGTCGAGGTCCACCGGGGCACCCTTGATCCCGGATCCGCCGATGTCCACGCCGAAGATCTGCATGGCTATACGTTACGACGTACGACTGACAGTCACGCTCCGGGCGTGGTCGGCCGGGCTCAGGCCTGCGCCGTTCCGGAGCCGCCGCGCTCGGCTACCAGGGCCGCCGCCTCCTCGCGCAGATCGCGGCGGAGCTCCTTCGGCAGGGAGAAGGTGATGGACTCCTCGGCCGCCTTGACGATCTCCACGTCCTCGAAGCCGCGCTCCGCCAGCCACTCGAGCACCTGCTCGACCAGGACCTCCGGCACGGACGCGCCCGAGGTCACGCCGACCGTGGACACGCCCTCCAGCCAGGCCTCGTCGATCTCGTCGGCGAAGTCGACCAGGTACGCCTGGTCCGCGCCCGCGAGCTTGGCGACCTCCACCAGGCGCTTGGAGTTGGAGGAGTTGCGGGAGCCGACCACGATCACCAGGTCCGCCTGGGCGCCCATCTGCTTCACGGCGAGCTGGCGGTTCTGGGTGGCGTAGCAGATGTCGTCGCTGGGCGGGGAGATCAGCTGCGGGAACTTCTGCTTCAGCGCGTCGACGGTCTCCATGGTCTCGTCGACGGAGAGGGTGGTCTGGGACAGCCACACGACCTTGGACGGGTCGCGGACCTCGACGCCGGCGACGTCCTCGGGGCCGTCGACGAGCTGGATGTGCTCGGGGGCCTCGCCGGTGGTGCCGATGACCTCCTCGTGGCCCTCGTGGCCGATCAGGAGGATGTCGTAGTCGTCCTTGGCGAAGCGGACGGCCTCCTTGTGGACCTTGGTGACCAGCGGGCAGGTCGCGTCGATGGTGGAGAGCCGGCCGCGCTGGGCCTCCTCGTGCACGACGGGGGCCACGCCGTGCGCGGAGAACATCACGATGTTGCCCGGCGGCACCTCCTCGGTCCGCTCGACGAAGACGGCGCCCTTCTTCTCCAGGGTCTGCACCACGTACTTGTTGTGGACGATCTCGTGCCGGACGTAGATCGGGGCCCCGTACTGCTCGAGGGCCTTCTCCACGGCGATCACGGCGCGGTCCACGCCGGCGCAGTAGCCACGGGGGGCGGCGAGCAGGACGCGGCGGCTGCCAGGCGAAGCGGTCATGGCTCCATCGTAAGGGTGGGGGACCTCACGGCGGGGAGGGTGGGGCGGGCCCGCTCCACGCGGCGTTGTCGGTGCCGCGGGCTACCCTCGCGGACATGGCTCTCTCCACGTCCCCCGACACCCCCCTGCCCGTCGGCGAGGTCTCCCGGCTGATCGGCGGGTGGATCGACCGGCTCGGCGCGGTGTGGGTCGAGGGGCAGATCACGCAGCTGTCGCGGCGGCCCGGCGCGGGCGTGGTCTTCCTGACGCTGCGCGACCCGTCGTACGACATCTCCGTCAGCGTCACCTGCTACCGCCAGGTGTTCGACGCGGTCGCCGACGTCGTGGGCGAGGGCGCCCGCGTCGTGGTGCACGCCAAGCCCGAGTGGTACGCGCCGCGCGGGCAGCTGTCGCTGCGGGCCGCCGAGATACGGCCCGTGGGCGTGGGAGAGCTGCTGGCCCGGCTGGAGCAGCTGAAGAAGACGCTGGCCGCCGAGGGGCTGTTCGCCCCCGCGCGGAAGAAGGCGCTGCCCTTCCTGCCGCAGCTCGTCGGCCTGGTGTGCGGGCGCGCCTCCGCGGCCGAGCGGGACGTGCTGGAGAACGCCCGGCACCGCTGGCCCGCCGTCCGCTTCGAGGTGCGCAACGTGGCGGTGCAGGGCGTGCACGCGGTGCCGCAGGTCGTCCAGGCGGTCAAGGAGCTCGACGAGAGCGACGACGTGGACGTGATCATCGTGGCGCGGGGCGGCGGCAGCGTGGAGGACCTGCTGCCGTTCTCCGACGAGCAGCTGGTCCGCGCGGTCGCGGCCTGCCGCACGCCGGTGGTCTCCGCGATCGGGCACGAGCCGGACACGCCGCTGCTCGACTACGTCGCCGATCTGCGCGCCTCCACCCCGACCGACGCCGCGAAGAAGGTCGTACCGGACGTCGGCGAGGAGTACGAGCGGGTACGGCAGCTGCGGGACCGGGCGCGCCGGTGCGTGCACTCCTTCCTGGAGCGGGAGGAGCGGGGTCTGGCCCACGCGCTGGCCCGGCCCTGCATGGAGGACCCGCACCGCATGGTCGACGAGCGGGCGGACCACGTCGCCGCGCTGCTGGAGCGCGGCCGGTACACGCTGCGGCACCTGCTGGACCGGGCCGACTCGGAGCTGTCGCACACCCACGCGCGCGTGGTGGCCCTGTCCCCCGCCGCGACGCTGCGCCGCGGGTACGCGGTGCTGCAGCGGGCCGACGGGCATGTGGTCCGCGACCCGGCCGAGGTGACGGCGGACGAGGCGCTGCGGGCGCGGGTGGCCGAGGGGGAGTTCACGGTTCGGGTCGACGCGCCGGATGCGGCGGCGTCGGACGCGTCGGCGTCCGGGGCCGCGGCATCGGGGACGCCGGCATCAGGCGCATAGGCGCATAGGGTGGGCGGATGACGAGCAAGGCGGCACCGGGCGGGGAGACGCTCGGCTACGAGCAGGCACGGGACGAGCTGATCGAGGTCGTACGGCGCCTGGAGGCGGGCGGCACGAGCCTGGAGGAGTCCCTCGCCCTGTGGGAGCGGGGCGAGGAGCTGGCCAAGGTGTGCCGGCGCTGGCTGGAGGGCGCGCGGGCCCGGCTGGACGCGGCGCTGGCCGAGGAGGCGGAGCGGGAGGACGGGAACGGGAACGGGGACGACGGGCCCGCGCCCTCCGTGTGAGGCCCCGGGCGGCTGCCGGCGGGAGCCCCCCGCGGCATCCGCCCCTCAGGGCAGGCGCCCCTCAAGGGCGGGCGACCCTCAAGGGCGGGCGACCCTCAGGACATCTCCAGGGCGTCGGCCATCGCCGTGAGGCGGTCGAAGGACGCCGTGCCGGCCACCACCGTCGTGGAGCCCTTGGTGCCCTCGAGCACCAGGGCGTCGTAGCGGCCCCCGGTGTACCGGGTCCAGGTGCGGCCGTCGATCTTCTCGGTGGTCTTCGTGGCGTGGGAGCCCTGACTGGCGTCCTCGATGAACTTCGGGCGCTCCTGAGTGGACTGCTCGATCGCCACGTACTGACCGTCGGGATCCTGGAAGCCCAGGTGCCAGCGGTCGTACCGGTCGCCCTGGAACCGTACGGAGGTGGCCTTCCACTCGCCGGGCAGGCCCTCGGGCGCGGCCACCGGGTAGGACGCCGCGCGGCGCGCCGTGAGCAGTTCCACGCGGTAGTCGACGCGCTTGATGTCGGGAGCGTGATCGTCGTGCGGGACGAAGAGGTAGACGACCCCTGCCGCGAGCGCGGTCACCCCCAGGGAGAGGACCATGCTTCGGACTGACTTCTGCTTGCCGTTCGAACCTGCCACGTCCCCTATCGTCGCAGGTGTCACGGCCGCTCATCCGTGGGGTCCCCTGCTCATTCTGTCCACTCGGCGATAGAGTCGGGCTCTACACCCTCATCCGGCCGTCGTCGTATCAGAAAGGTGCGCTCCGATGACCGAACACCATCACCTGCCGTCCGAGCTGGAAGTTCCCGAAGAGGCCCCCGACCGCAACATCGCCCTGGAGCTGGTCCGGGTGACCGAGGCCGCCGCCATGGCCGCGGGCCGCTGGGTCGGACGCGGCGACAAGAACGGCGCCGACGGCGCCGCGGTGCGCGCCATGCGAACCCTCGTCTCGACCGTGTCGATGAACGGCGTCGTCGTCATCGGCGAGGGCGAGAAGGACGAGGCCCCGATGCTGTTCAACGGGGAGCGCGTCGGCGACGGGACCGGGCCGGAGGTCGACATCGCCGTCGACCCGATCGACGGCACCACCCTGACCGCCAAGGGCATGCCGAACGCGATCGCGGTGCTGGCCGCCGCGGAGCGCGGGGCCATGTTCGACCCGTCCGCCGTGTTCTACATGGACAAGCTGGTCACCGGCCCGGACGCGGCCGACTTCGTCGACATCGACGCGCCCGTCTCGGTGAACATCAAGCGGGTCGCCAAGGCCAAGCGGTCCACGCCCGAGGACGTCACCGTCGTCATCCTCGACCGGCCGAGGCACGAGGGCATCATCAAGGAGATCCGGGACACGGGCGCCCGGATCAAGCTGATCTCCGACGGTGACGTGGCCGGCTCGATCCTGGCGCTGCGCGACGGCACCGGCGTCGACCTGCTGCTCGGCATCGGCGGTACGCCGGAGGGCATCATCTCGGCGTGCGCCGTGAAGTGCCTGGGCGGCACGATCCAGGGCAAGCTGTGGCCGAAGGACGACGAGGAGCGGCAGCGGGCGGTGGACGCCGGGCACGACCTGGACCGCGTGCTGACCACCGACGACCTCGTCTCCGGGGAGAACGTGTTCTTCGTCGCCACCGGCATCACCGACGGCGAGCTGCTGCGCGGGGTGCGCTACCGGTCGGAGACGGCGATGACCGACTCGATCGTCATGCGCTCCAAGTCGGGGACGGTCCGCCGGATCGACTCCGAGCACCGGCTGCGGAAGCTGCGGGCGTACAGCGCGATCGACTTCGACCGCGCGAAGTAGCCGGCGCGCGGCAGCACGGAGGCGCCCCCTGTGCGGAGGGGGCGCCTCCTTCGCGTGCGGGCCGGCCCGGGGTCCGGGTCAGCCCGCCTGGGCTATGCGGCTCGCCCGGGCCGTCTTCTTCAGCTCCAGCTCACGGCGGCGGCGCCGGGCCAGGACCACCCGGCGTTCGGCCGCGGTCAGGCCGCCCCAGACGCCGTACGGCTCGGGCTGCACCAGCGCGTGCTCGCGGCACTCCACCATCACGGGACAGCGCGCACAGACCCGCTTGGCGGCCTCCTCCCGGGAGAGCCGGGCGGCGGTCGGCTCCTTCGACGGCGCGAAGAACAGGCCGGCCTCGTCGCGCCGGCACACGGCCTCGGTGTGCCAGGGCGCGTCTTGGTCCCGGTCTCGCGCTGGCACCCGCTGGGCCGGAACGGCAGCTACCTGCAGGGGCGAATGCGGCGGTTGCAGCACGGTCTTCTCCTGACGACGGCTTCGCGAGCGAGAGACGATGCGTCAAGGCCTACCCGCTGTGCGCGCGCCTATGCACTGAGTCGTGGACCGCGCGGCGGGTCAGAGGTGTTTGCGCAAACCCCTGTCGACCTTGCGCTGCACCCGGTCGAGGATGTCCGCGACGAGCTTGCCGCGCCTGGGCCGCGCCTCCACGTTGCCCAGCACCGCCCAGCCGTCGACGTAGACCACCGGGGCGTCGGGCTCGGCCGAGTCGAGCGGGCTCACCTCGAAGTTGCCGAGGACGCCGCCGCCGGTGCCGCGCAGCGACACGTTCTCCGGGACGCGTATCTGCACGTCGCCGAAGACCGAGACGGCCTTGATCACGACCTGCTGGTACTCGAAGAGCGCCTCGCTGAGGTCGATCTCCACGCTGCCGAAGATCGCGTACGCGTGCAGCCGGCGGCCGGCCCGCCAGCGGCCCTTGCGCATCGCGGCGCTGAACACCGCCACCACGTTGTCGTCGGCGTCGGGGGGTATCAGGCCGGCCGGGGGGCGGTTGGGCGCGGCCGTGCAGCCGGGCGCCGCGCCGGCGCGCCGTCCGGCGGGCAGGTCCCGGATGAAGACCTCCAGTTCGCCGACCGTCTTCGCGTGCAGCACCCCCTCGACGCGCTCGGCGTGCTCGTCGGCGGTCAGCCGGCCCTCGGCGAGGGCCTCGCGCAGGATGTCCGCGACGCGGTCGCGGTCGGCGTCCGAGGCGCGCAGCTCGCTGACGCCGACGGGGGCGGCCGAAGGCTTTTCGGTCTGCTTCTGAAGGTCCACGGCAGCAGCGTACCCAAACGCGATAGATCGCGACCAGGGGTGGGGACGACCCGGGCCCCGGCGGACGGTGAGCGGGACCTCACAGGTTCGCTGTCGGCGGCAGGTTCTACGCTGGTCGGTGCCCGCCAATGGAGGCGGGCAGTCGTCTGCCGAGTGAGGAATGGGCTGAGATGCCTGAATTCGCGTACACCGATCTGCTCCCCCAGGGTGAGGACACCACCCCGTACCGGCTGGTGACGTCCGAGGGCGTCTCCACGGTCGAGGGACCCGACGGGCGTACGTTCCTCAAGGTCGAGCCGGAGGCCCTGCGCAAGCTTGCCGAGGAGGCGATCCACGACATCCAGCACTACCTGCGCCCGGCCCACCTCGCCCAGCTCCGCCGCATCATCGACGACCCGGAGGCCAGCGCGAACGACAAGTTCGTCGCCCTGGACCTGCTCAAGAACGCCAACATCGCCGCCGCCGGCGTGCTGCCGATGTGCCAGGACACCGGCACCGCGATCGTCATGGGCAAGCGCGGCCAGAACGTCCTCACCGAGGGCGGGGACGAGAAGGCCCTCTCCCGCGGCATCTACGACGCCTACACCAAGCTGAACCTGCGCTACTCGCAGATGGCGCCGCTGACCATGTGGGAGGAGAAGAACACCGGCTCCAACCTCCCCGCCCAGATCGAGCTGTACGCCACCGACGGCGGCGCCTACAAGTTCCTGTTCATGGCCAAGGGCGGCGGCTCGGCCAACAAGTCCTTCCTCTACCAGGAGACCAAGGCGGTCCTGAACGAGGCCTCCATGATGAAGTTCCTGGAGGAGAAGATCCGTTCGCTGGGCACGGCCGCCTGCCCGCCGTACCACCTGGCGATCGTGGTGGGCGGCACGTCCGCCGAGTACGCCCTGAAGACCGCCAAGTACGCCTCCGCGCACTACCTGGACGACCTTCCCGCCGAGGGCTCCCCGCTCGGCCACGGCTTCCGCGACAAGGAGCTGGAGGAGAAGGTCTTCGAGCTGACGCAGAGGATCGGCATCGGCGCGCAGTTCGGCGGCAAGTACTTCTGCCACGACGTGCGCGTGGTCCGCCTGCCGCGGCACGGCGCGTCGTGCCCGGTCGCCATCGCGGTCTCCTGCTCGGCGGACCGCCAGGCGGTCGCGAAGATCACCGCCGAGGGTGTCTTCCTGGAACAGCTCGAGACGGACCCGGCGCGTTTCCTGCCCGACACCACCGACGAGCACCTCGAGTCCGAGGGCGAGGTGGTCAGGATCGACCTGAACCAGCCGATGGAGTCGATCCTCGCGGAGCTGACCAAGTACCCGGTCAAGACCCGGCTGTCGCTCACCGGCCCGCTGGTGGTGGCCCGCGACATCGCGCACGCGAAGATCAAGGAGCGCCTCGACGCCGGCGAGGGCATGCCGCAGTACCTCAAGGACCACCCGGTGTACTACGCCGGCCCGGCCAAGACGCCCGAGGGCTACGCCTCCGGTTCCTTCGGCCCGACCACGGCCGGCCGCATGGACTCCTACGTCGAGCAGTTCCAGGCGGCGGGCGGCTCCAAGGTGATGCTGGCCAAGGGCAACCGCAGCAAGCAGGTCACCGACGCGTGCCACGCGCACGGCGGCTTCTACCTGGGCTCCATCGGCGGCCCGGCGGCCCGGCTGGCCCAGGACTGCATCAAGAAGGTCGAGGTCCTCGAGTACGAGGAGCTGGGCATGGAGGCCGTCTGGAAGATCGAGGTCGAGGACTTCCCGGCGTTCATCGTCGTCGACGACAAGGGCAACGACTTCTTCACTTCGCGGGAACCCGAGCAGCCGACGTTCACGTCGATCCCGGTGCGCGCCAACGGCTGACGCGGCGGGGCGCGGGGCGCGGGGCCGGTGGCCGGCCCCGCGCGGGTGCGTGTGAGTGCGGGCCCCTGGCCCCCGATCCGTCGGGGGCCAGGGGCCCGGTTCGTCGAGGGCCAGGGGTGCGGTTCGTCGAGGGCCAGGGGCCCGGTCCGTCGGGGGCCAGGGGCCCGGTCCGTCGGGGGCCAGAGGCCCGGTCCGTCGGGGGCCAGAGGCCCGGTCCGTCGGGGGCCAGAGGCCCGGTCCGTCGGGGGCCAGAGGCCCGGTCCGTCGGGCGCCAGAGGCCCGGTCCGTCGGGCGCCAGAGGCCCGGTCCGTCGGGCGCCAGAGGCCCGGTCCGTCGAGGGCCAGAGGCCCGGTTCGTCGGGCGCCAGGGGCCGGTTCGTCGAGGGCCAGAGGCCGGTTCGTCGAGGGCCAGAGGCCCGGTTCGTTCGGTGGGGGCCTGGTTCGTTCGGTGAGGGCCAGGGGCTGGTTCGGTCGGCGGAGGCGGGGGCTCGATCCGTTCGGGGCGGAAGACTGATTCGGGCCCACGAAGGCCGGGAGCCCGATCCGCTCGGGACGGCA